>JBKJKR010000128.1:0-3422 GCA_046597135.1 Acidimicrobiales bacterium
TTGCACGTACGGGCCGAACCGTCCGGCCTTCGCGAACACCTCGAGGCCCGACACCGGGTCGGTCCCGACGGACCGGTCGCCCTGCGGCGCGTCGAGGTACTCCATGGCACGCACGACGGTGAGCTCGTCGGGGGCGATGTCGTCGGGTATGGGCGCACGTCGTTCGCCGCACTCGACGTAGGGGCCGTAGCGGCCGACGCGGGCCACCACGGGGATGCCCTCGGCCGACATGCCGAGCGGGATCGAGTTGATCACGCGTGCGTCGATGGCGCTGAGGTCGTCGTTCACCATGCGCTTGAGGCCGGGATGCGTCTCGATGGAGGCCTGGTCGCCGAAGTAGAACCGCGACAGCCACGGGACGGGCTCGCGGACGCCGCCGGCGATCTCGTCGAGGTCATCTTCCATGCGCGCCGTGAAGGCGTAGTCGACGAGGTCGGGGAAGTGACCCTCGAGCAAGGACACGACGCTGAACGCCGTGAACGACGGGATGAGGGCCGTGCCCTTCTTCCACACGTACCCGCGGTCCTGGATGGTGCCCATGATCGACGCATAGGTCGACGGGCGCCCGACGCCGAGCTCTTCGAGGCGCTTGACCAAAGAGGCCTCGGTGTAGCGCGCCGGGGGCTGGGTGGCGTGCGCGTCGGGTGACAGGTCGCGAGCATCGACGTGATCGCCCTGGGCCATGGCCGGCAGGCGCCGTTCGGTGTCGTCGCGCTCGGAGTCGTCGTCGACGTCTTCGATGTAGGCGCGGCGGAAACCGGGCTCGGTGATGATGGTGCCCGAAGCGCCGAACCCGGCGCGACGCGGCCCGCCGGCGGCGGCCGCGACGTCGGCCTCGATGCGCACCACGACGGTCTCGCCGGTGGCGTCGATCATCTGCGACGCAACGGTGCGCTGCCAGATGAGCTCGTAGACCCTCGCCTCGCTGGCCGACAGCTCGCGCGCCACCTGCTCGGGCGAACGGAACGTGTCGCCGGCCGGGCGGATGGCCTCGTGAGCCTCCTGCGCGTTCTTGACCTTGCTGGCATAGACGCGCGGCGCGCTGGGCAGGCACTGCTTGCCGTAGCGCTCGGCGATGAGCGTGCGCGCCGCGTTGATCGCAGTGTCGGACAACGTGGTGCTGTCCGTACGCATGTAGGTGATGAAGCCCTTCTCGTACAGCGATTGCGCGGCACGCATGGCCATGGCCGACGAGAGCCGGAGCTTGCGGCCGGCCTCCTGCTGGAACGTCGAGGTCATGAACGGCGCCGCCGGGCGACGCCGGTACGGCCGGGACTCGACCGAGGCCACCGTGAAGTCGGCGCCCTGCAGGCCGGCGGCCAGCGCGCCTGCGGCTGATCCGTCGAGCACCACCACGTCGTTCGACTTGGTCTGGCCCTGGGCATCGAAGTCGCGACCGCTCGCCACCCGTGCGCCGTCGAGGGTCTGCAGCGTGGCCCGGAACGTCTCGGGCTCGTCCGGCTTGGCGTCGCGCACGGCGAACGTGGCCTGCAGGTCCCAGAAGGAAGCGGTGACGAAGCGCATGCGCTCGCGTTCGCGCTCGACGACGATGCGGGTCGCGACGCTCTGCACGCGCCCGGCCGACAAGCTGGGCCCGACCTTCTTCCACAGCACCGGCGACACTTCATACCCGTACAGCCGGTCGAGGAGCCGGCGCGCTTCCTGCGCGTCGACGAGGCGGCGGTCGAGCTCGCGCGGGTTGTCGATCGCTTCGCGGATGGCCTTGGGCGTGATCTCGTGGAAGACCATGCGCTTGACCGGCACCCGGGGGTTGAGCACCTCGAGGAGGTGCCACGCGATGGCCTCGCCCTCGCGATCCTCATCGGTCGCGAGGTAGACCTCGTCGACCCCCTTGACGAGGGCCTTCAGCTTTTTGATCTGGTCCCGGCGATCGGCCGACACGACGTACAGCGGCTTGAAGTCGTTGTCGACGTCGATGCCGAGTCGGGCCCACGACTCGGCTTTGTACGCGGCGGGCACATCGGCCGCACCGCGGGGCAGATCGCGGACGTGGCCGATGGACGACTCCACCACGTAGCCCGCGCCGAGATAGCCGGCGATGGTCTTCGCCTTGGCGGGGGACTCGACGATGACGAGGGCGTTGGGCACAGGGGGTACGTAAAGGCTTTCTCGAAGAGAAGTCAAACCGTATGGTCCCGGGCAGGGTAGCAACGCGAGCGCAACCGCCAACCGTCACGCGGCCCGGACCGACTCAGTCGAGCAGGCAGATCTCGCCGTTGCTGACCTCGAACACGGCGAACGCCGCCGCGTGCACGCCCGCGTGCAGCTCCCGGAAGTAGTCGGCTTCGGGGTCGGCCTCGGTGACCTCGTGCGGCAGATGGCCGCCCCGCGACGGGTGCTCGCCCACCTCGAGTTGGGCGAAGGCCGCATCCCAGTCGACGGTGCTGGCGCGCAGCTTGAGCCGCATCACGGGCGCCTGGACCAACGCCCGCTCGAGATCGTTGACGATCGCGAGCACGACGTCGCTGCTGGTGCGCACCCCGGGTGTGGCGAGCAACCGCAACGCCTGGAGCTTGCGCATGGCGAGGGCGGCGATCATCACCGGGTCGCTCATCTCGAGGATGACCGCGTCGACATCGGTCAGGTTCAGCGGCACCGAGTTCGGCACGTGGAACCATCGCTTCAAGACGTCGAACAGCTCCTCGGCGATGCGATGCAGCGCAAGGAGCTCGTCGGGCTTGGCGATGACGGGGGTCTCGTCGTCGGGCACGAGGCGCACGCTACCCCTGGCCCTCCCCCAGCCCGCCAATCTGCTCCGGAGCGCCGACGGGAGTCGCGGATCACATGGGTGTCATTCCCCCCTCGTAAGCTCATCTCGAGCCCATGGCCGTCTCCACCGCCTCCGACCGTTCCCGTGCCCCGTTCGCCGACGTGCTCGACCCGCTCGTGGCCGACGGCCGCATCGTCGCGACCGAGTTGCGACCGGCCACCGCGGGCGTCACCGGCACCCTGCGGCGCCCGCTCCCCGACTCGATCACCGCCCGCCTCTCGGTCGGCGGGCTGTGGATGCACCAGGTCGAGGCCATCGAACACCTGCGCCGCGGGCACAACGTGGTGGTGGCCACCGGCACCGGCTCGGGCAAGTCGCTCTGCTATCAGCTTCCCCTGGCCGAGGCGTTGCTCGACCCCATTCGCCCGTCGACCGCGCTGGTGATCGGGCCCACCAAGGCGCTCGCCCACGACCAGCTCCGCGCCCTCGGCGCGTACGACTTCCCCGGCGTCCGCGCCGCGGTCTACGACGGCGACGCATCGCCGCAGGAACGCACCTACGCGCGCAACCAGGCCAACGTCGTGTTCACCAACCCCGAGATGTTGCACGGCGGGCTGCTGCCCAACCACGCGCGCTGGGCACCGTTCCTCATGCGACTGCGCTTGGTGGTCATCGACGAGATGCACGTGTT
>JBKJKR010000391.1:0-5013 GCA_046597135.1 Acidimicrobiales bacterium
CATCACCGTGGCGCCGGCGACGGGCGAGCCGACGCAGACCCCACCGGTGCTCGCCCCCTCCGCGTCGAGCGCGGCGAGGTCGATGTCGGCGACAGGAAGGCACTCGGTCATGCCGTAGGGGGTGTGCAGCTCGGCGGCCGGGCACAGCGCAGCGGTCGCCCGGAGAGTGGCGATCGGCACCGGCGCACCCGCCGAGAGGACGAGCCGGATTCGGCCGAGCCGTGGTTCCGGCGTGGGCGCCGCGGTGCGAACCACGTTGGCGAGCGCCGCAGGCGACGCGAACACGATCGACGCGTCGACGGATTCGCACGCGTCGGCGAGCGCTGCGGCCGTGAGCGAACCGGGGCGTGCGACGTCGACCGCAGGGATGGTCGATGTGATGCCGAGTGCGGGGCCGTACAACGCGAACGGCGCGAACGCCGCGACCAGACGGTCGTCCGCGGTGATGGCATACGTACGCGCGAGCGCATCGCGTTGCGCCGCGAGTTGGCCATGGCGATAGCACACACCCTTCGCGGGGCCGGTCGCGCCTGAGGTGTAGAGCACCGCTGCGTGATCGCGGGCAACGGGTTCGTCCGGCAGCGCAGCGCTCGATGCAGCGAGCGTGTCGAGCGTGGCCGCGGCGCCGGGACCGCCGCTCCCTACGGCGATGAAGCGCGCACCCGGCGCCCAACGCAACGCACGCGCCGCGACGATCGCTCGGGGCGGACCGATCACCCACTGCACGCGGGCGGCGCGCACGGCACGGCCGAGGCCCCGCAGCCCGAGACCGCGATCCGCGATCACCGTGACCGCACCGGCACGCCAACAGCCGTACACCGCGGCGACGAGGTCGACGCTGGGGGGCACGAGCAGCGCAACACGATCACCTTGCTCGACACCGAGCTCGCACAACCCGCGGGCGATGCCGGTGACGCGTCGGTGCAGCTCCGCGAACGATACGGACGCGCCGGTCGCGCCGTCGGCGTACGCGACCGCGGGATCCTCGGCCCGGGCGGCCAGCGCGGCCCAGATGGGCACGTAGGGCGCAGCGTCGACGTGTGGCTGCTCGTCGGGCCCGCCGGTCGGCGGGCGGGGCGAGGGCGAGGGCGGCGCCGGTTGATCGACGCAACCACGCAAGGTTCGATCGGCGTGGTCGGTCAGCCAGGTGTCGATCACACCGGCCACGTCGGCGGCCTCGTGCTCGGCTGGGCTCAAGTGGCCGGCACCGGCGAACCGGTGCAGCTCGGCGTGCGGGATGCGGGCCGCCAGGTCGTGGGCGAAGTCGTCACCGAACACCGGGTCGAGCGCGCCCCACAGGACGAGCGTGGGCACCGTGAGCGAACGGACACCCTCGGCGACTGCGCCGATGGCGAGCGCGGAAGGATGCGACGGCCCGAACGGCACATCGGCTACGAAATCGGCGATGGCCCGACGGTGTTGCGCATGCCGGTAGGGCGAGCGAAGCGCCGTGCGCGCCGACGAATCGAGGCGACGGTTCGACAACGCGAGCGTGCCGTCGACGAAGGCTCTCGTGCGGTGCCCGACGAGATCGGTGAACGGCCCCGTTGCGGCAAGGCGGATGAGCCACGGGGCGCGACGCCGCGCCGGCACGGCGACGCCGGTGTTGCACAGCACGACGCCGGCGAGGCGATCACCCGCGGCCAATGCCCAGCCGAGCGAGATCGGCCCGCCCCAGTCGTGGCCCACGGTGAACACCGGGCCCTCCACGGCGAGCGCGTCGATCAACCCCGTGAGGTCGGCGACGCGCTCCTCGAAGCGTCGGGGCGCGGTTCGCTCGGAGAACCCCATGCCGAGCTGATCGACGGCCACCACGCGGTAGCGGTCGCCCAGCCGACCGATCACCGAGCGCCACAGGTACGACCATGTCGGGTTGCCGTGCACGCACACGACCGTGGCGACCGGGTCGACCGGGCCACGCTCGAGGACGTGCCACCGCCGGGTGATGCCGGCGTGGTCCTCGACGTCGAGGGTGCGGGACCAGGCCGGGTCGATGCCCCACTGCGTGAACTCGGCCGCCGTCGGCGTCGCGAGGTCCTTCACGCCGGGATCACCAGACGATCTCGGTGAAGCTCGCGTTCAGGCCGGAGCCGATGCCCATGCACAGCACGCGTGCGCCTGGGGCGATGGTCGGTGCGTCGGCGGCGAGGGTGATCGGTATGGCAGCAGGACCGACGTTTCCGTAGCGCGGGAACGTGAGCGGCACCTTCGCCGGGTCGATGCCGAGGCGCTCGCACATGAGCTTCGTGTGGACCGCGCTCACCTGGTGGATCACGTAGCGGTCCATGCCGCCGGCCCAGTCGAACACCTCGGCCGCGTCGGCCCACGCCGAGTCGACGAGCTCGAGGCCTGCGTCGAGCAGACGCTTCGTGTCGGTGTGCATGCGGTCGAGATCGCCGACGCACAACGTGTGGTGCATGGTCGCGGCGCGGGCGATGCCGCCCACCAACCGGTGCGCGTCGGGATGGTCCTCGAGCGGTCCGAGCACCATGGCCGCCGCGCCCGAACCCAGGGTGAGCGATGCGAACTCGTCGAACACATCGGTGGCCGTGGCCTCGGCACGCCGGAGCCGGGCGATCGTGGCGAGCTGGGTACGGCGGCTGCCTTCCGCGTCGACGAGCAACGCGTACTTCACGAACCCCGCATCGATCGCGGTGGCCGCGAGATGCATTGCGTTGACGAACCCCAGGCACGCGTTCGCGAGGTCGAAGTTGGTGCACGACGTCGAGAGCCCCAGGTGGTCGTGCACTGCGGATGCCATGGACGGTTCGAGGTGGTGCTTGCACACCGACGTCGAGATGAGCATGCCGATCTGCGACGGGTCGACGCCCGATGCGTCGATGGCCTTTTGACCGGCCCACGCGGCGGCCCGGTCGAAGGTGACGTCTTCGGGCCACCACCGCCGTTCGTTCACGCCGGCGAGCGTGGCGAGGAGCCCGCCTCGCAAGCCGAGCCGTGCGTGGGTCTCGGCGAGTTGCTCGTCGATCCACGCGGAGGTCACGACCTCGGGCGCTTCGACGGCCTCGACGCTCAGCACGCCGACACCTCGGTGGTGATACTTCGAGTTTCCGCTCACGATGCTGGCACCCGTCTCCGATGCCGAGCCCAACGGCCGGGACCCCGGCAGAACCGGGAGCCTGGTGGAACACAGCGGGCCAACGGCCCTGCGGAGCATCCATTGTAGAGGCAGGGGCGCACCCGACGGACCGCGGCCCAAGGTGTGATCCGCCACTTCTCCGGCGTCGCACCAGTGCGCTCGCTAGCGTGGCCGGACGTTCGAGGAATGGGGCAGGTGTGGGGCGACGTGTGGTGGTCACGGGTGCACACCCGTTGGCGAGCGAGGTCGTGGCCGGCCTGCGGGCGCGGGGCGACGAGGTCGCGGTGATCGCACCTGAGGCCACGGGATCGCCGGGCATCGGATGTGCCTTCGGCTCCGAGGCCGAGGTGAAGGCCGCCGTCGCCGAGGCCGCAATGCGCCTCGGCGGCATCGATCAGGTCGTTCACGCGTGGCTCGATCCGGGGTTGTTGGTCGAGCGCACGTTCACCGAGGTGCAGGCGCACGAGTGGGTCGAGTCGTGCGAGCACAGCCTCGAGGGGGCCTGGTGGTTGGCGCGTGCGGTGCGCGAGCCCATGCGGTCGTCCGGGGGCACGGCCCTCGTGTTCATGATCCCCTCGATCTCGCTGGCCGGCGCGGCGGGCTACGTCATGCTGGCCACGGTGGGCGAGGGCCTGCGCGTCCTCGCCAAGGGCTGCGGGCGCCAGTGGGCCAAGGATGCGATCACGGTGAACACCATCGCCACTGCTCCCCATCACTGGGTGTCCGCCGACGCCGGCGAGGTGCTCAGCAAGGCGATCTCGCTGTCGACGCCGGCGTTCGGCAGCCCGGGCGACATCGCGGACGACGTCGCGCCGTTGGTGTCGTTCCTCGCCACGGACGACGCGCACTTTCTCACGGCGGGCACGCTGGTGGCCGACGGCGGACTCTGGATGGGACTCTGATGACCGGCCCCGATTCGAACAACGGCCGCCTGCTCGAAGGCCGCACCGTGCTTGTCACCGGCGCGGGCGGCGGCGTAGGCGAAGGCATCGCCCTGGCGTGCGCGACGCACGGCGCGAACATCGTCATCGCGGCGCGGCGCACCGAGACCGGCGACCCCGTCGCAGCCGAGATCGAGCGACGCGGTGGACACGCAGTGTCGGTGCGTTGCGATGTCGCAGACCGCGACGACGTCGACGCGGCGGTCGCCACGGCAGTTGAACGCTTCGGTGGGCTCGACACGATGGTGCACAACGCGCTGGCGCCGACCGGCCCGCCCCACCAGATCGAAGACGTCCCGGTCGAAACCTGGCGTTCCATGATGGACACCGCGGTGCGTGCGTCGTTCAACTGCGCCCAGGCCGCCTTCGCGCAGCTGCGGGAGCGACAGGGCAGCCTGATCCTGCTCACCTCCGCCGCGGGGGTCGAGGGCAGCCCGTACATCCCGGCCTATGGACTCGTGAAGGCCGCGCAGCGCGGCCTGGCCAAGAGCCTGGCCCGCGAGTGGGGTCCCCTCGGCATCCGGGTCAACTGCATCGGACCGGTGGCCATGACGCCGGCGATGAAGGTGTCCGCCGAGAAGAGCCCCGTGTTCACGGACGGGCTCCTCGTGGGCCGCACGCCGCTGCGTCGCATCGGCGACCCAGAGCCCGACATCGGGCCGGTCGCGGTGTTCCTGGCCAGCGACCTGTCCCGCTACATGACCGGGCAGACGCTCATCGTCGACGGCGGCGGGTTCATGGCGTTCTGAGCTTCCCGATCGACGCGTTCGTCATCGTGTACGGCGACGACCGCTGATGGTCTTCGGTCCCACGCGCATCATGTCAGGCGACACCGACCGTGCGCGGACCGAACGCAAAGCTCGTCGTCGACGCCGGGATGGTCTCGAGGCCCGCGCGGACGGCCTCGACATCGGGCCCGATGCGATCGGCGACGGAGCGCAGCAACGTCATGTCGAAGCCGTAGACGTGGGCTGC
>JBKJKR010000503.1:0-7755 GCA_046597135.1 Acidimicrobiales bacterium
GCCGCGAGACCGTGGCGCCACCGCCGACCACCACGGCGGGTGGGCCCAGCCCGCTCACGTCCACCGTTGCGCCGACCACCACGCTCGACTCGTCCTCCGCTGCTGACGAGTCCGACGAGAGCCACCTCGCGACCACGCTCGTCTTCGCCGGCGTGCTCGTCGCCATCGCAGTCCTCGCGATACTCGCCGTGCGCTCGGCGCGTCGCTCGGCGCGTCGCTCGCGTGGCTCGAGCGGCCCGGCGTGAGACCGTGGGTGGCGTCGCTCGCGTCGGCCGCGGCCATCGTCGCTGCGGTGTTGTCGGTACCCGACGCCGTGTCCGCCCACGGCGGGCCGACCGACGACGAGACGTCGAGCAACTACCGCACCAGGGTCACGCTGATCGATCCCGAGGTGGCGGGTGTCTCGGTGCGCGCGATCGATGCCGGGTCGCGGCTCGAGCTCGCGAACCGTGGCGCGGTGACGGTGATCGTTCGCGGGTATGAGGGCGAGCCGTACCTCCGCGTCGGCCCCGACGGGGTGTTCGAGAACCGCCGGTCTGCAGCGACCTACCTCAACACCGATCGTTACGGCGCAGTGGACGTTCCGACGATCGTCGATCCCGACGCGGAGCCCGAGTGGCGACAAGTGTCGACGGGTCGCACGGCGCGCTGGCACGACCACCGCACGCACTGGATGAGCACTGTTGCACCGCCCGCCGTCCTCGCCGATGACTCACGTGAATACGTCATCTTCGACCCATGGGTCGTGCCGTTGCGCGTCGGTGACACCACTGCGGAGATCCGCGGCGATCTCACCTGGGTCCCGCCACCGAACAGTCGCCTGTGGTGGACCGTCACTGCGGCCGCACTCGCGACCGGAGTGGTCGCGATGCTGCGCGTGCGATCACCGTGGTTGCGCGCTTCGGCGCTCTGGCTTGTCGCCGCCGTCGACCTCGCCGCCACGATCGGCTTCGTCTCGGCGTCGGTCGGCACCGGGTTCTTCCGCGCCAGTCAGTTCCTCTACCCGGCACTCGTGGCGGTCGCCGCCGCCCGCATCTCGGTGCACGCCGTTCGCGGGGCGACCGGGCCCCTTCTGGCCGCCGGCCTCGCTGCGCTCCTGGCCCTCGGCATGTCGGGCGCCTCACGTCTCGACGGATTCTCCCGATCACAGATCTCGACCACGCTTCCTGGCACACTCGACCGGATGTTGACCGTGGGTGTCCTGGCGATCGGTGGGGCGTTGCTCGTCGACTTCGTCGTCGGGCTCGCACGTCGGCCCCCGACCCGCACCGTTCCCGACACCGCGAACACCCCGGAGTTTGTGCGATGACGACCGAAACGCTCGATGCTCCTCGCGAGGAACTCGAGCCACTTCCACAGTTCAGTCTCAAGAAGGTGCTTGCGGTGGCTGTTGCGTTCGCCGTGCTCGGGTTCGGCATCGGCTACCTGGTGGCCACGCGCCAGGAGGAGCCGACGGCGGTCGACGTCGGGTTCACCCGTGACATGATCGACCACCACGACCAAGCCGTGCGCATGGCGATGTTCGTCCTCGCCAAGCCCGACATCGACACCGGGGTGCGCAACTTCGCAACCGAGGTGCTGCTGTTCCAGAGGTGGGAGCTCGGCATCATGGACACCTTCCTCGACCAGTGGAACCAACAGCGCGGCGACCTCGAGCGCGTTTCCATGCAGTGGATGGACATGGGGACACCGGTGTCGGCGATGCCGGGCATGGCCTCAACCACGCAGCTCGACGAGTTGAAGTCCGCCGACGGGTCCGACGCCGACCGCCTGTTCTTGACGTTGATGCGTGAACACCATCGTGGTGGTGCGCACATGTCGGAGCACGCAGCGGAGCATGCCTCCGACAGCGACGTGCGTGAGCTCGCCACGCGCATGGCCCAGTACCAAACGGTCGAGGCCAACGAGTACACCGGTCTGATGCGGCATCTCGGGTTCGACGCATGACGAACCGAACGCCGAAGCTCGCACTGGTCGCCGTGCTCGTGGTCTTCGCCGCGCTTGCCGTCTTCTTCGACCGCACACGCGACCCGACGCCGGACCGGCCGACCGCAGTCGATGCCGCCCTTCTCGGGGTCGTCGAAGGGGTCACCGAGTTCCTGCCGATCAGTTCGACCGGGCACCTGCTCGTGGCCGATCGTGTGCTCGGCGTCGGCCGGGACGATCGCACGAAGGATGCGGCCGACACCTACACCGTCGTCATCCAGACCGGCGCGATGCTCGCGGTGTTGTGGCTGTATCGCAAGCGCTTCGAGTCGCTCACCCGTGGTGTGCTCGGCCAGGACGCCGAGGGCCTGCGCGTGGTCGTGCTGCTCGCCATCAGCTTCGTCCCCGCTGCGGCCGTCGCCTTCGTTCTGGGTGACCGCATCAAGGAAGCGTTGTTCAAACCCGGTCCGGTGGCCATTGCCTGGATCGTCGGTGGCCTGGCCATGATCGGTCTGCGCTCGATACGGCGCGCCCACACCGGCATGCGCACCTTGGCCCAGCTGCAGCGGCGCGATGCATTGATCATCGGACTCTCGCAATGCATCGCGCTGTGGCCTGGCGTCAGTCGCAGCCTCGTCACGATCGTCGCGGCGCTCCTGTGCGGCTTGAGTCTCGCCACGGCGGTCGAGTACTCGTTCCTCCTCGGCGCGATCACCCTCACCGCAGCGGGCCTCTTCGAGCTCGCATCCAACGGTTCGGACCTCGTCGATGTGTTCGGGTGGACACCGCTGGTCGTCGGCCTGATCTTCGCGTTCGTGGCCGCAGTGGTGTCGATCCAATGGCTGCTCGAGCGGTTGCGTCCGTCCACGTTCGTCGGTTTCGGTTGGTACCGCGTCGTGGTGGGTGCGGTGGTCGGCGTCGTGGTGCTCACTGGCGTCTGGTGACACCGACCGGCGCGTTCAGCCGAGGCGTATGAGCAGCGACCCCGGTGCCACGATGATCGCAAAGAGGCGTCCACGCTCGGCGGAAGCGGCTCAGGGGAGGTGATCGACCCCGGTCGAGCCGTTCGTCGAGACGTGCTGGGTCCAGCGGGTGCCGTCCCAGAACCGCAGCTCGTGGCGGTGGGTGGGGTCGGGGTACCAGTCGGCCGGCACCGGAGACGCCGCAGGTGCGGGCCCCGCGGCCATGCCGGGCGTGGCGACGACCGGTACCGGGGCGGGTCGAGGCCGGATGACGCTGTGGAGCCGGCCGCACGTCTCGGCGCGAGAACGCAGGTCGTCGACGGCCTCGGGGTACATGCCGTGGTCGCCGTAGAGCTCGAGGCCCCGCATCGCCCATCGGTAGGCATCGGCGAGGCGCCGCTGCCGGTGGAGCACCCGGGCGAGGTGCTCGTAGGTGGGCAGCTGAGGAATGCCACCGAACTCGGCGAACAACGCCGGAAGGATCGTGGGCATCTCGCAGTCGTGGGCGATCGCGGCCGCCTCGTAGTCACCGAATGCCGAAGGCGCGCTGTCGCGCATGCGGTACAGCACGTCCTCCAGCGCGTTGAACATGAGGTGCCGTTGCAGCGGTGCGTGCTCGGCCTTGAGCCGGTCGCGCAGGAAGCGGACACGATCGGCGCGGTCCCGCGGCACGATCTCGGCCCAACCAGGATCGGCGGTTGCGCTGTGCCCGGTCCGGATGGCCTCGAGCGCCGGCGGGTCGAAGCCGAAATCGATCGGATCGAGGTAGATCCACACCTCGAGTTGACGTCGATCGCCGGCCGGCCCGGCCGTTCCGCCGACCACCCGGCTGCGCACCGCGACACTGGTGTTGTTGCGGCGCATCACGGCCAGGAGCCCCTCGAACAGGTCGGCTGCGTCCTCGGGGTCGAGCGCACCGACGCGCAGGTCGGCGAGGTGGACACCGATGCCCGGTGGACCCTCGCCCCCTTCGGGCACGAGGGTGGCGCGCCACTCGAGCGAGACCGGTGTGCCACGGCGGGCACCGGTCGCCTTCCAGAGCGCGTCCGTCTGGGCCGGATCGCCGATCACCTCGAAGGGGTCATCCCCGTGCAGGAGCGTCGGAGGAGCACCGGCCGGCGACGGATCGGCCGCGCCGGTTCGGCGGCGCTCGAAGCGGCTCATGGACTCGTGGGAGGTGTCTGCATCGCCACCCCTGGGTCAGGGGAAATGTCAGAGGAAATCTAGAGGTATTTCGACCCCGGGCGCACGTGTGCGCATCTGGGCACCGGATCACTCCGCTCGGAGGTCGTCGACGGTTATGCGCTTTCGGCCCAGCTCGGACGGCCGCAGCACCGGTGCCACATCGTCGCGATCGATCCACGACGGCCGGGCCGGGCCGTCGTACCGCGCCCATTCGGGCACCGGTGCCTGCGGCCAGTGCTTGCGGCTGCACGTCTTCGGGAACTCGGGATCGACGCGGAGGCACGCCTCGCGGTAGGCCTTGGCGGTGGCCCGGGCCAGGTTGACATCCCAGAAGTCCTCCTCGTAGTCCCACATGCCGTCGCCGGCATACCGAGCAATCGAGACGCCCGGGAAATCGAAATAGGGCGGCCCGTCGAGATCGGGGTTGTCGCGGCGATTCTGCAAATACCAGATCACCTTGTCGTCATCGATCGCGTACCACTCGAGCACGGTGTAGATCTCGGGGACGCCCTTCATGACGCGGTCGATCCACGCCAGCACTTCGGTGCGGCTGTGCATGGTGCCCCAGAACCGCTCGACGTAGTTGCAGTCCTCGGTGAACATGTTGGCCCACGCGACCCAGTCCTCGAGGACGCAACCGGTGCGGTACAGGTGGGCGAACTGCTCTTCGACTTCGGCGCGGGCGAACTTGGACATGCGCCAAAGCTAGTCCTAGGCAGTGGTCGCCTTCAGCGAACCGGCCAGCGTGGTCAGCTCTGCCGCGGGCGTGGTCGCGAACAGCTGGACGAACCGGCCGGCGTTGTCGGCCACGACGACCTTGTTGCCGATCGCGCCCACCACGAGCTTCGCCGCGCCGAGGTCGCCGACCGTGGCGTCGATGGCGTTGGCCGTGTCGACCGAGGCCGGTTCGGCCCCGGCGACACCCTGGCGGATGACGAGCACATCGGCGCCACGCGTGTAGATGTCGACCCAGGACACCTTGGTCGCCGCCGGGCCGGTGGAATCCGCGTCGAGCTTGGTGACCTCGACGCGCTTGCGACCCGCGAGCGTCCATCCGTCGGGTGGCGACGTCCACTGCCAGTAGGGCGTCGTCGGCACGCTGGCGGTCGACAGGTCGAAGACCTGCACCCCGCCCGAAGTGAGCGTGGCCTCGTCGGTCGTGACGGGGAAGTCCGCGTCGGTCAGCGCGGGCTCGCGCACCACCTCGGTGGCCGTCACCCGGATCGAGACCTTTCCGGAATCGACGCCGACCTCTTCGAGAACGAGCCCGTCGTCGGAGATGCAGAGGTCGCTGTACTGGGTGTCAGTCGCTTTGATGACCTCGCCGGCCTCGAGGAACGTGCCGGTGCGGTAGACGGTGCACTCGGTGCCGAGGTGCCTGCGCCGCTCGCGACGCTCGTAGAACCCGTTGTCGATCAGGTCGCGGAGGGTCGCGTCGAAGCGGGTGCCGTAGGAGAGCAGCGCCGGCGTGGCGCGCTCGGCGACTTCGGGCGCACCGTCGTTGCGTTCGGTGCGGTTGCCGCCCGTGATCACGAGGTCATAGAGCGGCTTGTCGAGCAAGCCTTCGTTCGCCAGCCGGTACCGCATGTCGTAGGGCCGACGGATGAGGACGTCCTCGATGATCGGGTTGTCGTCGCCCGCGGTATCCACGCGGTAGGTGACGCGGTAGGACATCGGCAGGTTCGCGATGGTCTGTTCGCGAGCGTCGTTCGCGACCTTCGCCCCCTGCAACGCGAGGTCGGGTTTGTCGCGATCGCGCACGACGAGCGCGACGCCACCGCTCACGATCAGCAACGCGGCCAGGACGCCGACGCCCGCGAGGATGCGGCGCCGACGCACCCGGTGGCGCGCCCGGGCGGCCTGGGTGCGGCGGGTCGCCTGATCCTGCTCACGCCGGCGACGAACCGCAGCCTGGCGGCGTTCGGATCGTGTCGCGTTCGGTCGTGACTTCCCTGCGGCGTTCATGAAGTTGGCTTCCCCCCGGCAACAGCGGACGGTAGATCATGGCGCAAGCGAGTGAGAACCAGGTGAGAACGGCCACGTAGCAGCGTCGCGGCACACGGGGTGCACATCGGCGGCGGGTGGATCTCGACGCTGAGGTTTCCAGTATGTTCGGCATCCATGACCGCGACCGACGAGCTCACGAGCACCGACACTCCCGAACAGGCGGCGTTTCGCGCCGAGGCGCGGGCCTTCCTCGAGGCGAACGCGCAGCCCAAGCGGGAGACGAGCCCATGGGCGCTCAACTTCCATGCGGACGAGGCCGGCGCTCGTGGCGAGTTCGAGAACGGCGTCGCATGGCAGCGCAAGATGTTCGACCACCGCTTCGCCGGCCTCACCTTCCCCGAAGAGCTCGGGGGCAGGGGCGGTTCACCCTGGCACGAATCGATCTTTCGTGAAGAGGTGTCCCAGTTCGACGTGAGCTCGGGCTTCATCTCCTCGACCATCGCCATGCTCGGCCCCACGCTGATGCGCCACGGCACCGACGAGCAGAAGGCGCACTACGTGCCACGGCTGCTCTCCGGCGAGTACTCGTTCTGTCAGCTGTTCAGCGAACCCGGTGCCGGTAGCGATCTTGCCGGGCTCGCGTGTCGTGCGGTGCGCGACGGCGACGAGTTCGTGGTCTCCGGCCAGAAGGTGTGGAACTCGGCCGCGCAGTTCTGCAACTGGGGCATGCTCCTCGTGCGCACGAGCCCCGATCTGCCGAAGCACAAAGGCATCACCTTCCTGCTCGTCGACATGCACAGCGCGGGCATCGAGGTTCGGCCGCTCGTACAGCCCACCGGCGCGTCGCACTTCAACGAGGTGTTCCTCAGCGAGGTCCGCATCCCGGTGGCCAACGTGCTCGGCGAGATCGACAAGGGCTGGGCGCCGGCGCGCACCGTGCTGTCGAACGAATCCGCCTTCATCGGTGGTGGCAATGCCGGCAGCGTGCACGCCAAGCTCGTGCTGCTGGCCGAGCACTTCGGCCGCGACGACGACCCGACCATTCGTCAGAAGCTCGCGCGGAGCTACACGCGCGAGCGGGTGCTCGGCTTCCTCGGCGAGCGCATCATGTCGGCCGTGCGCAAGCGCGAGACGCCGCCGGTCGATCCGTCGATCCTGAAGTTGTTCGTGGCCCAGAACCGCGTCGAATCGGGTGACCTCGCCATGGAGATCGCCGGTCCTGCCGCATTGGCCACCGACGACGAGAAGGCCTTGTGGATCCAGACCGAGCTCATCGGTCGGTTCGGCATCTCCATCGGCGGCGGCACCAACGAGGTGCAACGGAACAACCTCGCCGAGCGCGCCCTCGGGTTGCCCAAGGAGATGCGCAACGATCACGAGATCCCTTGGAAGGACGTGCCCCGCAGCTGATGGAGATCACCGGACTCGAGGGAAAGGTCGCCGTGGTCACCGGCGCCGGACGCATGCGGTCGATCGGGCGGCCGATCGCCGTTGAACTGGCCCGCGCCGGGTGCGACATCGTGCTCACCGGCACCGGCCGCTCACCCGATCGCTACCCCGACGACGAGCGCGCCGCCGGCTGGCGCGACATCGACTCGGTGGCCGACGAGGTCCGTGGCCTCGGTCGGCGCGCGCAGGCCGTGGTCAGCAACGTGGCCGACGCCGCTTCGGTCGACGCACTCGTGGCGGGCACCATCGCGGAGTTCGGTCGGGTCGACATCGTGGTCAACAACGC
>JBKJKR010000524.1:0-4108 GCA_046597135.1 Acidimicrobiales bacterium
CCAGGCGGGCACGAAGCGGCGCCCTCGGACCTCGTGATCGACGGAGTCAATTGCCCGGTGCTCGTCGACCGCGTCGGACACGACCACCGCGGAGGTGGTGTCCTCGGAGGTGCTCACGAAGCTGATCCCGCTCCGGCGCGGGACGTGCTGCTGTTGCGACGTCGAGCGACGATCACCGTGTTCCCGGCGAGCTTGGGGAACCGAGCCGCGAACGCGTCGTTCGGTCGAGCGCGGCTCGGGATGGCCGCGAAGCGCGCGCCGCGGACCTCGGGGATGTCGAACCCGTGGTGCTCGAGGAACTGCCTGATCGACGCGCCGGTGAACAGCCGCAGGTGCCCGACGATGTCGTCGCCCGGGCGACCGAACACCTTCTCGAAGCTCACCTCGGTGTACGCGGGTTGCACACCGACGAGCAGGGCGATCCGGTTGAACCACGCCGCGAGGTTCGGGGTCGACAGGAGCAGCACGCCGTCGGGGACGAGGACCCGATGGATCTCGCGTGCATACGCGTCGGTGTCGACGAGGTGTTCGACGACGTCGTCGGACACGACGACGTCGAACGCCGCAGTGGCGAACGGCAACGCCTGGGCATCGAGCCGGACCGCCGGGTTGGCTGCATCACGCAGGTAGGTGCGGAGCGCCTTCTCGGAGACATCGGCGCCGGTCACCGCGAATCGGTCGGGGTCGCGGAACAGCTCCATGCTGGTGGTCCCGGCGCCGCAACCGAGGTCGAGGACCCGGAGCCGCCGCCCGGCATCGGGGATCCAGCGACTGATCTGGTCCCGCTGGGTGACGAGCACCGGATTGTGCGAGAACCCCGCACCCATGGCCGTCTTGTCGTAGAAACCTGGGCGCATCACACTCTCCGCACGGACCGTAGCATCAGCTCGATGGGTCTCCGGGCGACCCCCGGGGTGCCCCTCGGACGCGGGTTCGTCGGTGCTCAGCCGGCCTGCACCACGCGGGTCCCGGCCAGCTTGTCGAGCACGCTGCGGCCACCCCGATCGAGCAGTGCCGTGCCGTAGACCACGGCGAGCAGCGGCAGCACGGCGAGGCTCAATATCGGCGACAGGCCGAGCAGGATGACCACGGGCACGACCCACCGTGCCAGAGCCTGGCGCCAGGACGGGTTCTCGCCGGTGCTCGCGCTGACCACGCGGATCTTGGTCAGGATCTTGCCCGGGGTCTGGCCCCGCACGTGCACGGGCACCACCTCGAACGCGAGCAACGCCACCAGCACCAACACGACCCACCACCACGGCACGTCGAACGACGGCGTTCCGTCGGCGTCCTCCTCGGCGAAGCCCGCGAAGGAACCGGCGAGCAGCAACAGGAGCACGACGAAGTCGAGGCAGCGAGCGATCGCGCGCTGGCCGAGGGTTGCCGGGGTCACGCGCTCATTCTGCGGCTTCGGCGAGTGCTTCCGACAACGCCGGGTGCACGAACAGCGATTCGTCGAGATCAGCCACGGTGAGGCCGGCGGTCACGGCGAGCGCGATGACCGAGATCAGCTCGGCGGCATGACGGCCGACGATCGAACCACCCAGCACCACGCCGGTCATCGGGTCGCTGACCAGCTTCACGAAGCCGCGGGCGTCGCCGTCGATGAGCGCACGAGCCGACGCCGAGAACGGCACCTTGGTCACGCGGATCTTGCGGCCGATGGCGAACGCGTCGGCTTCGGCCAGACCGACGTCGGCGATCTCGGGTTCGGTGAAGATGGCCGAGGCCGCCTTGTCGTAGTCGAGGTGGCGATGGGGTCGGACGTGCAGACCCATCGCGTGCTCGGCGATCTTCCGCCCTTGCATCGACGCCACCGAGCTGAGCGGAAGCTTGCCCGAGAGATCGCCTGCCGCGTAGATGTTCGGAACGGTGGACTTGAGGTTGTGATCGACGACCACGTAGCCGTCGCGGGTGGCGACACCCACCGCGTCGAGGTTGAGCGTCTCGTAGTTGGGCATCGACCCGATCGCCATGAGCGCATGCGAGCCCTTGGCCGAGCGGCCGTCGTCGCAGCGGACGATGACGTCGTCCCCCTCGACATCGATGGCGATGGCGCGAGCGCCCTTGTAGAGCCGCACGCCGCGGGCGAGGAAGTCGGCTTCGAGCGCCGCCGCGACCTCGGGGTCCTTGCTGGGCAACACCTGCTGGCGGCTCACGATCAGCGTGACCTCGCTGCCGAGCGACTTGAACATGTGCACGAACTCGACGCCGGTGACGCCGGATCCGATGACGATGAGGTGCTCGGGGATGCGCGGTGGCGGGTACGCGTCGCGTGTGGTGAGCACGCGCACGCCGTCCGGCGCAGTCCACTCGGGGATGCGAGGACGGCTGCCCGTGCACAACACGATGATGTCGGCGTGGAACTCGCGCGAGCCGTTCGCGGTGTCGGCCCGCACGGTGTGCGCGTCGAGCAACGTGGCCCGGCCGCGGACGAGCTCGACGCGCTGGCTCGTAAGCAACTCGGTGATGGACCGCTCGAGCTTGTTCTCGATGCCCCGCAGGCGGGTGCGAAGCACCTCGATGTCGATTTCGGAGCGGCCGACATCGAGACCCATGTCCTCGGAGTGCGACACATAGGTGAGCGCGCTACCGGTGGCGATCATCGCCTTGGACGGGATGCAGTCCCAGAGGTGCGCGGCACCGCCGATGACGTCGCTCTCGATGAGCACCACCTCGGCCCCGAGGCGCGCGGCGTGAGTCGCTGCGCTGTTCCCTGCTGGTCCGCCGCCAATGATCACAAACCGGGTGGCCATGCGCCGCAGGCTACCGGGGGTCATTACGCTCCCGGCCGTGCATGCCGCTCATCTACCGGTGCTTGCCGGTGCATGGCTCGTAGTTGTCGCCGGTCTGAACAAAGTCTGGCGACCCGAGCCGACCGCACGTGCGATCGCTGCCGTTCTGGGCAGCCTCGCGCGACGCGCGCCCGTTGGTCGCGGCACCGGGCACACCATCGAAATCGTGACGCGATCGCTCGGCGTCATCGAGATCGTCGTGGGCATCGGTGTGCTCGCAACACGGGCCGGCGTCTGGGTGTGGGCGCTCGCCACGCTGTACACCGCGTTCGCCTGCTTCGTCGTCGCGGCGCTCGCGACAGGAGCGCCTTTGCGCTCCTGCGGGTGCTTCGGTTCCGCGGATCCTCCCCCGTCGGCAGTGCACGTGGCCCTCGATGCTGCGGTCGCCGCGCTCGCCATAGCCGCGGTCACCGACCGGTCGCTCGGCGCGCCGCGCGACTCGCTCGTCGCGCACAGTGGCCTCGGCGCAGCCGTGTCTATCGGCATCGCGTTCTTCGTCGTGCTCCTGTTGCGCCTGGGCCGAGCTGATCGGTCGAGCTGATCGGTCGAGCTGATCGAGCTGATCGGTCGACTGATCGATCAGGGCACGTCGAGATCGACGCAGCCGAGCGTGCCGAGTGCACCACTCGCATCGTCGATGCTGTCGACGCACACCCGGTGCCGTCCGGGCGCAGCGACGACCGTGACCACGAAACCGTGCGCTGGGCCATACCCCGGGACACCGCTGAGCAGGTCGAGCCGTTCCTGACGCGCCGGCGCCGTGGCGACCGCGAGCCCGTCGACACGGATCACGATGTCGATCGGTCTCACCGTGTCAGGATCGATCGCCCAGCCCTGGGTCGTGATGTTGCGCCCGTCGGCGCGGACGGCGTCGATCACGCCGAACGGCTGCCCGCTCGGCATCTCGATGTCGCGACAACCGATCGGTGGTCGGGCCGTTGCCACGTCGGCAACGGCACGGATGCACACACGATGCGGCCCGGGGGTCGCGCCCGCCGCGAGGGTGAACCCGTGGGCCGCGCCGTAACCCACGTACGCCGCGCCGACGTCGGGCCGCGAATCGGAAGCCGGTCGACGGGCGACGACGACGTCGTCGACGGTCATCTCGACGACGACCGACGCATCGCGCGTCGTATCGATCGCCCAACCGGCCACGGTCAGGACACCGGCCGCACCGACAGCACTGTCGAGCGCGCCGATGGTTGTGCCGTAACCGGCGCTGCGACAGGCGATCAGCACGTTGCCGAGGCCCGCGCCCATGTCGAGCGCGTACGCGCACACGGTGTGATCGCCCGGGGACACGGCGAACGACG
>JBKJKR010000012.1:0-5859 GCA_046597135.1 Acidimicrobiales bacterium
GGGCGCATGGTGCCGCGCACGATGCGGATGTCACCGTCGTAGTAGATCCACCCGAGGCCTGACTCGGTGTTGTTGCGCACCGGGTTCACGATCATGGTGTCGAGCCCGGGGATGGCGAGCAGGTCGCGCATCGCGGCGTTGATGGCGTCCTCTTCGGCGAGGACGTCGTCGCCCACCTCGTCGAGCAACGCGATGATGCGCCCTGCGCAGTCACGAATCGATGCGGCCATGGTCCACCCCCGTCGTCCCGGGGAGTTTACGGGTTCAGCGGATGCAGGTGGCGCCCACCGGAGTCGAGCACAGGGGAGTGGTGGTCACGTTGCCGGGGCTGTCGACCGCACGCACCCACCACGCGACGGTGCCGCCGGTGCCGAACGGCCCGAGCGGCGCCACGTACCGACCGGCGCGCAGCGCCATCGCGATCGACGTGCTCGTCGCGCTGCCCGGCGCCCGGCACGCACCCGGCGCTCCCGGGAGCTCATGGGGCGGCAGCGTGCTGTTCAACAGCAACGGCGGCTCCTTCGCCATGCCGGTCAGCGGCACCTTCAAGCTGGCGTGGTCGACGGCGGCTTCGTCGCCCTCCCGGTGAAGCCGGTCATCCAGTCGGTGGCCGTCGCGCCCATTGTGCAAGAACGCGGCGATCGCGGTCATCGCCCCGGGGTTCCCGACGATCGTGAAGGTGACGGTCGTTGCATCGGGTCCCGGCGGCACGGTCGAGAGTGCGTCGCACAACGTGAGCGTCTCGCCCTTCTGCTGAGGTGACCGTCGAGGGGCGCATCGGCGCGTCCCGTGGCCGTTCGCGGTGCCGGCGAACATCGGGCGGGTCGGTGTGTCGCGATTCTCGGTAGCCAATCGTTGGAACGTCCGCTACGAACAGGGGGGTGAGCTTCTCCCCTGCGCGCGATGCGCCGTTGATCGATGGCGCCCATCCGCGGCGGTGGCAGGTGCTGGCCGTGGTGTGCGTGGCCTTGTCTGCGATCGTGATCGACAACACCATCTTGTCGATCGCCGTGCCGAGCATCGCCCGCGAGCTCGGTGCCGACGAGACCGATCTCCAGTGGATCACGGCGGCCTATGCGCTCGTGCTCTCCGGACTGCTGTTGCCGTTGGCCGTGCTGGGTGACCGGTTCGGTCGCCGTCGGTTGTTCATCGGCGGCCTCGTCGTGTTCGGCGTTGCGTCCACGGTGGCCGCGTTCTCGGACTCCGCGGTGAGCCTCATCGTGTGCCGGGGGTTCATGGGCGTCGGCGGAGCGGCGGCCATGCCCGCCACGCTGGCCATCATCGGCAACGTGTTCAGCCTCGAGGAGCGCGGCCGGGCCTTGGCCGTGTGGTCGGGGGTCGCAGGGTTCGCTGCGGCGGCGGGCCCGTTGCTCGGCGGGCTGTTGCTCAGCCGGTTCTGGTGGGGCTCGGTGTTCCTGGTGAACGTCCCCGTGGTGGTGCTGGGCGTGGTGGCGGCGCTCTGGCTCGTGCCCGAGTCGCGCGACCCGGCGGCGCCGCGCATCGACTGGCCGGGTGCCGCGTTGTGGACCGGCGCGTTGGTCGGGTTGTTGTTCGGCATCATCGAGGGCCCCGAGCGCGGGTGGACCTCGGTCACGGTGCTCGCGCCCATCGCTGCCACGGTTTTGTTGCTCGTCGGGTTCGCTCGTCGCGAGCAACGTGCGCCCGCGCCGCTGCTGTCGCCCGCCACGGCGCGCCATCCCGGCATGCGCGCCGGTGCGGTGATCGTGCCCGCGGTGTTCTTCGCGTTGTTCGGCACGCAGTTCGTGCTCACGCAGTGGCTGCAGGGCCCACGCGAGCTGGGCACCATCGCCGCGGCCGCCTGCTTCCTGCCGAACGCGTTGCTGTCCATCATCGGTTCGTTCTCGAGCTCGCGGGTGATCGCTCGCTTCGGCGTGCGCTCGACCATCCGCCTCGGTGTGGTCATCATGGCGTTCGGGCTCGTGCTCATCGGCGCGTCCATCGCGAGCGAGCTGCTGGTGCTGGTGGTGGCCGGCTTCGGCATCGTCGGACTCGGGCAGGGGCTGGTCATCCCCACCGGTGTCGAGCTCATCATGACGTCGGCGTCGTCCGACCAGGCCGGTTCGGCGGCGGGGGTCAACGAGACCATCGTCGAGGCGGGCGGCGCGTTGGGCGTCGCCGTCATGGGCAGCGTGCTCGTCGGCATGTCGAGCTTCTCCCGGCCGCTGGTCGTGGCGGCCGCGGTGCTCGTGCTCGGTGCGTTCGTGTCGCTGCGCGTGCAACGCACCTCGGCGTTGCCGGTTCCCGCGTCGGCCGACCTCTGACCGAGCCGGCGCGTACGATGCGCGCCGGAGGGCTACGCATGCCGCAACTCACGGTGCTCGCTTCTGCCGATCACCTCGACCCCGCACCGACCATCATCGACCTGCCCCACCCCGATGCGGAGGCGCGCAAGCGCTTCGGTCGGCGCACCGCGTTCGCCGCACCGGCGCTCGGGTGGACCAACGACAACAAGCCGACGCCGAAGGGCGGGCCGACGTTCCTGTTGCGCGAGCACGTCGGCTGGCTCGCCCGCGACGCCGACACCGCCGACCCGCTCGACGTGGTCAAGCAGGTGTCGTTCCTGCACAAGAGCGACACCGTCGACCTCGACGAGTTCCGCGCCAGCTATCGCCACCACGTCGAGGTCGCTCGACGCCACATGCACACGCTGTGGCAATACGTGCAGTACGACGTCGACTCGATCCTCGGCCCAGATGCCGGGCCGGCGCAGGGCACCGTCGCCGTTTCGGTGCTGTGGTTCCGGACCACCGACGACTTCTGCAACCGCTACTTCGCGAGCCCCGAGGACCAGGCGCAGTTCCAGTCCGAGGAAGGCTTCCTCGATCTGCCGAAAGCGTTCTCGTTCGTCGTCACGAGCCACCCGTCGGCCGGGCCGGCCACCTGGGTCGGTGCGCAGTGACCGAGTCGCGACCCCACCTGCCGCGGGCCACCGAGCTCGAGCTCGTCGAGCGCGTGTTCGCGCAGCACGCGGCGCGCACCACGTCGCTCGCCGAAACCGGGGTGCGCGTGCCGGCCGGCCAGTACGTCTCCGACGAGCATCATCGCCAAGAGACGTTGTCGTTGTTCCGGCATGCGCCGGTGTTCGCCTGCATGAGCGTCGACCTCGCGTCGCCCGGCGATCGGTTGAGCTTCGAATCGGGGGGCGTGCCCATCGTGGTGGTGCGCGCGCCCGACGGCCACGTGCGCGCGTTCGTCAACGTGTGCCGCCACCGCGCCGCACCGTTGGTGCGCGGGCTCGAGGTCACGAACGAGCGCAGCTTCGTGTGTCCGTTCCACGGTTGGGTGTACGACACGGCCGACGGACGGCTGCTCGGTCAACCGCGCTCGTGCGACGGGTTCGACGGGGTGAGCCCGGTCGAGCTCGCCTTGTTGCCGCTCGCGGTCGAAGAAGCGCACGGCATGGTGATCGTGCGTCCCGGTGGCACCGCCGCCATCGACGTCGACCAGTGGCTGTGCGGTCTCGGAGCCGAGCTCGACACGTTGAACTTCGCATCCGTGGTGCCGTACAAACGTGCGAGCACCACGTGGCAGTGCAACTGGAAGTTGTTGATCGACACCTTCCTCGAGTCGTACCACGTGCCCACGCTGCACAAGGTCTCGCTCGCCGCGGCCTACATCGGCGCGGCGTCGCCGTTCGATGCGTTCGGACCCCACAACCGCATCGTCGTTCCCCAGGCCGCCATCCTCGAGCAGGCCGCGAAGCCACGCGATGAATGGGAGCTGTTGCCGACCGCGGTGCTGCAGTACTTCCTCGCGCCGAACCTCATCATCAGCAACCTGTACGGCTACGTGATGACGTGGCGGTTCGTGCCCGAGTCGGCCGACCGCACGGTGGTCGAGCACGCGCTGTACACCTACCGCCCCGCAGTGACCGACGAGGATCGTGCGCACTTCGACGCCCGCTTCGAGGCGGCGCGGGCCGTCACGAGCAACGAGGACTTTCCCGAGTCCGAGCGTGTCCATCGCGGTCTTGCGTCGGGCATGGTCGACGCCACGGTCATCGGGCGGAACGAGCCCGGCATCGTGCACTTCCACGAGATGATCCGCGAGGCCACCGCGGCGCGCTGACGGGAAGCCTTCGCCATGCCGGCGTGTTGCGCGGAGCATGGAACTCGCAATCGCCAACGCCTTCGCCGCCGAACGTCGCAACGGGGTGCTCGTCACTCTCAAACGGGACGGTCGGCCGCAGCTCTCGAACATCGTGTACCACTTCGCCGACGGCACGTTCCGGATCTCGATCACGAGCGACCGGGCGAAGTTCGTGAACCTCATGCGCGACCCACGCGCCTCGGTCTACGTCGGCCGCGACGACTTCGGTGCCTACGTGGTCTTCGAAGGTGACGCCGAGGTCTGGCCACCGGCCGCGGATCCGGCCGACCCCACCGTCGATGCCCTCGTGGAGCTGTATCGCGCCATCGCCGGCGAGCACCCCGACTGGGACGACTACCGGCGGGTCATGGTGGCCGACCACCGGGCGGTGGTCACCCTGCGTCCGACCCACGCCTACGGCATGGCGAGCCGCTGAACCAGGCGGTTCTCCTGACCGCGCCGATGGTCGGAGAACGGACGGAGTCGAACGACTTTCGTCGATCTGACCCGCCATGTGGGAATGCGTTCCCCGTCGTGCGACACTGCCCGATGAACGCCGTCGGAGGTTGTCCAACGTGGGGATTCATGTCGGGATCGAGCATCGCACGCTCTATCGCTTCGATCGGTCGGTCACGATCAACCCGCACGTGCTCCGGTTGCGGCCGGCGCCTCACTGCCGCACGCCGATCCTGGCCTACAGCCTCAAGGTCGAACCGGCCGGCCACTTCATCAACTGGCAGCAGGATCCGTTCGGCAACTTCGTGGCCCGGCTCGTGTTCACCGAGCAGGCCCGCGAGCTGTCCGTAACCGTCGATCTCGTCGCCGATCTCACGGTCGTCAACCCGTTCGACTTCTTCGTCGAGGACTCGGCACAGCGCTACCCCTTCACCTACGAGCCGCGCCTCGCCGCCGATCTCGAGCCGTACCTGCGCCCCGAGCCCGAGCTCGGCCCGATGCTCGAGTCGTGGCTGAAGGAGGTGCGCTGGAAGCGTGGGGGCGAGCCCATCGTCGACTTCCTCGTGAGCGTCAACAACCGCCTGCGCGAGGACGTCGCGTACTCCGTGCGCATGGAGCCCGGCGTGCAGTCCCCCGACGAGACGCTGGCCCGGGCCATCGGTTCGTGTCGTGACTCGGCGTGGCTGCTCGTGCAGGTCCTGCGCCGCCTCGGGCTTGCGGCGCGGTTCGTGTCGGGTTACCTGGTGCAGCTCAGCGCCGACGTCGCGGCCCTCGACGGCCCCGGCGGCCCGGCCGCCGACTTCACCGATCTGCATGCGTGGACCGAGGTGTTCATCCCCGGCGCGGGCTGGGTGGGCCTCGACCCCACGTCGGGCCTGTTCGCCGGCGAAGGCCACATCCCCCTTGCGTGCACGCCCCACCCCGAGAGCGCCGCGCCGGTCACCGGCACCACCGGCGTCGCCGAGGTCCGGTTCGAGTACGCAAACGTCGTGCACCGCGTGCGCGAAGACCCCCGGGTCACGCTGCCGTACACGCCCGAGCAGTGGAATCGCATCGACGAGCTCGGCGAGCGCGTCGACGAGCGCCTGCGGGACGGCGATGTGCGGCTCACCATGGGCGGCGAGCCGACGTTCGTGTCGATCGACGACATGGACGGCGCCGCGTGGAACACCGACGCCGACAGCGAGGACAAGCGCCTGCTCGCGCTCGACATCACCGAGCGACTTGCGGCGCGTTTCGCGCCGGGGCGGGTCATCCAGCACGGCCAAGGCAAGTGGTACCCCGGCGAGCCGT
>JBKJKR010000036.1:0-7453 GCA_046597135.1 Acidimicrobiales bacterium
GGTACAGCGGGAAGAACGCCACGGAAGATTGTTCGGCCTCGCCCTTGAAGAAGTAGCCGTTCTCGGCGATCGAGCGGTACCAGGCCGCATCGAAGCGAACCCAACCCCCGAGCCACCGGGGTCCCGTGTAGTAGGGATCGGGATTCACACGGCTGATCATCACCGTGGAGATCAGGTGCGCCAGAACGGCCATGGCTCCGAAGAGGATGGGGGCGAAGCGCCGCGACAGCCTCACGCGGTCGATCTGACGCTGCAACGTTGCTCCGAGGCCCGGTTGCGGGACCCTCGGCGGATTGTCGACGCTCAAGTGCGCCGGCCTGCGGTGAGGAACGTGCCCGGCCGTGCGCCGGTGGCGGCGCCACCGTCGAACGTGAGCGCGCCGTTGACGGCGGTGGCGCGGTAGCCACCCGGCGCGCGGGTGTACCGCCAGGAGCCACCGGGCACATCATCGACGCGAACATCGGGCGCGAGGTCGATCTCGTCGAGCGCGAAGACCGTGAGATCTCCGGCTTGGCCGATCTCGAGCGTGCCCCGGTCGACGATGCCGAAGTGGGACGCGAGCTTGCCGGTGACCGAGTGCACGATCTCCTCGACGGTGCACTGGCCGGTGTCGCGCACGTAGTGCGCCAGCATCCACGTGGCGTTGCCCGCACCGTTGAACATCTGGATGTGCGCACCCGCGTCGCTGATCGCGGTGACGGTGTGCGGGTCGCGCAACAGGGCGATGTTCTTCGCGTCGTCCATCTCCTGGGGCGCGGTGCGCAGACTCGAACCGAGACCGTGGTCGAGCAACCAGCGCGCCAGAGCATCGCTGGGGTGTTGCCCGGTCGTGGTCGCCAGCTCCCCGAGCGACGACGCGCCGAGCGGCAGACCACGTTCGCTGTGATCGAGCAGGATGCGATCGGGGAACTTGATCGGCGCAAGGTTGTACGTGCACGCGTCCCACTCGGCACGAGCACGGGCGCGCCACGTGTGGTCGGCGAGGAGCGCAGCCTTGTCGTGCTGTGGTCCGTTCACCATCTCGTGCCAGGCCGGCACCCCGTGCCACATGATCGAGCGGTCGAAGTGCAGGTTCACGTAGGTGGGTGCCGCGGAGAACGCCGCCCAGAGGTCGACGCCACGCTCGCGAAGGTCGCGCGCGATGGGGAGGCGGTGGGCGTACTCGGCCTCGTACTGCCGCGGGGTGCGCAAGCCCGGGTAGTTGCCGCGCACCCCACGCGCGCCGCACAGCGCAGCGATGCGTTCGAGGTCGTCCTGCCAGTACTCGGGCTGCATGAAACGCGGCACGAACTGGAAGGTGGTGCCCGGATGCTTCGCGAGCACGTCGACGATGGCCTCGAACTCTGCGTCGTCGGCCTTGCGGCTCGGCACCTCGCGGTTGTCGCGGTCGGTGTCCATGAACGTGGTGGAGAACCCGAGCGCACCGGCTCGAAGCGCTTCGTCGAGCACCGCAGCGATGCGCGCGCGCTCGTCGCGGGTGGCCGCGCGGTCCCACGCCTCGTGCCCCATGACGAACGTGCGCAACGCCTGGTGACCCACGAACGACCCGACGTTCACCGCTGCGGGGTTGGCCAGGGCGGCCGCCCGGTACTCGGGCCAGCCCTCCCAGGCCCACGGCACGGCCTGCTCGAACGCGGGCTTCGGGAGGTCTTCTATGAAGCAGAAGAGCTCGACCATGGAGGGGCGCATCGCCGTCGACAGCGGTGCAACGGTGAGACCGCAGTTGCCGATGACCGCCGTGGTGGTGCCATAGCCGGGCAACGGATCACACGACGGGTCCCACCACATCGCACCGTCGTAGTGGCTGTGCGATTCGATGAACCCGGGCGCCACGTACGCGCCGCCGGCATCGATCTGCACCTCGCCCTGGGGGCTGAGCGCCTCGCCGATCTCGACCACGACGCCGTCGCGCACCCGTACATCGGCGCGGCGCGGCGGCGCACCTGTGCCGTCGACCAGCGTGCCACCCCGAACCAGAAGCTCGCTCATCGTCGGCCTCCCTCTCCGAGGTGCGCCCGGAGGCGCACCGAACCAAGAACGTCCACCATGCGCTGCACTCAGTTGACCAAACGGTCGCGACCAGCCCAGTACGGCTCGCGCAGCTTGAACTTCTGCAGTTTGCCGGTGGCCGTGCGAGCAAGCTCGTCGCGCAGCTCGATGGACGTCGGGCACTTGAAGTGCGCGATGCGGTTTCGGCAGTGCTCGAGGAGCTCGCGCTCGGTCGTGGTCGCACCGGCGGCGAGCACCACGAGCGCCTTGACCGTCTCGCCCCACTTCTCGTGCGGGACCCCGATCACCGCCACCTCGGCCACCGCCGGGTGCGAGAACAGCGCGTCCTCGACCTCGATCGACGAGATGTTCTCGCCGCCCGAGATGATCACGTCCTTCTTTCGATCGGCGATCACGAGGTAGCCCTCGTCGTCGAAGTGGCCACCGTCGCCCGAGTGGAACCAGCCGTCGCGCAGCGCGTCGTCGGTGGCTTCGGGCTGGTCGAGGTAGCCCTTCATGACGTGGTTGCCGCGATGCAGCACCTCGCCGTCGGCGGAGATGCCCATGCGCATGCCGAACGCCGGTGCACCGGCGCGGCCGAGCTTCACCGCACGCTCCGCACCGGTGAGGTCGTCCCATTCGCTGCGGTGGCGGTTGATGGTCGACAGTGGCGCAGTCTCGGTGAGGCCGTAGATCTGGATGAACTCCCACCCGAGCTCGGCCTGCATCCGTTCGATGGTGCGCGTGGGTGGCGGCGCGCCCGCGACGACCATGCGCACGCGACCCGCGCCCGGGATCGGGCCGTCCCACTCGGCCGCTGCCTCGAGCACCGCGGCCACCACCGCCGGGGCACCGCACAACATGGTGACGCCGTGCTGGTCGATGCGCCGCAGGATCTCGACGCCGTCGACCTTGCGCAGCACGATCTGCTTGGCGCCCATGGCCACGTGGGCGTAGGGCATGCCCCATCCGTTGCAGTGGAACATGGGCAGCGTGTGCAGGTACACGTCGCGATCGGTGACGCCGGTGTGCCAGCCGAAGATCGCGCTGTTGCACCACAACGAGCGATGGGTCTGTTCGACACCTTTGGGTCGCGCCGTGGTGCCGCTCGTGTAGTTGATGGTGGCCGTGGCGTTCTCGTCGGGGATCCACGGCGAGGGCGCGACGTCGTGGCGATGCATCGCCTCGTCGCTCTCGGCGCCGAGCACGAAGCGATGGCGACACGGGATCGACCCGAGGCTGTCGACGAGCTCGGGATCGATCAGCAGTACCTCGGCCGCGCAGTGCTCGACGATGTACGCGACCTCGTCGTGCGAAAGGCGGAAGTTGATCGGCACGAAGACGCGTCCGTTACCCGAAATGCCCCAGAAGCACTCGAAAAGCCGCGAGGCGTTGTGCGACACCATCGCCACCCGGGCGCCGAAGGGGACGCCGAGCGCGTCGAGCGCCGCACCCATGGCGTCGGCGCGCCGCGCGAGCTCGCGGTAGGTCAGGGGCTCGACGGGCGGTGCCGGTTGCCCCGGCTCGTCGACGATCGCGACACGGTCGGGGTACACCTCGACCGCGCGGTCGAGGTGGTCGCGAATGGTCAATGGAACCTGCATGTCCCCGTCTTCCCGCCTGCGACCTGGGTGCCGTTCTGGTGGCCGGCCAGCCGACCGACACGACGCACGACTCTACTTCGCGGCGTCCCGAGGCGAGAATCCGTCGAGGTGGGCGCAACGTTTCGGTAACCCGCTGGTCACGCACCCGATACCCGCCCTGTGGCATGCGCCCGATCACGTCAGCGTCCTCGGACGAATGCGCGAGCACCGCTAGCGTTCTGCTTTCTCGAACGGACGACCTGCCGATGAGGAGAACGTGTCCGCACACGATCGACAACGCGTCGAGCCCCTGTTGCTCGATCTCGCCCGTAACTACCGCTGGGGGTGGCACAAGCCGACCCGCCGACTTGTCGACCAGATCCGCACGCTGGCCGGCACGGATCCGAACGCCCATCCGCTGGTCGCGCTCGCCGCGCTCGACGACGCGGCGTGGGCCGCGCTCGGCGACGATGCGGCCACCGTCGCGGCCATCGAGCAGGCGCACGCGTCGCTCAATGCGGCGCTGGCCACTGCGCCCCCGCGGGTCACCGCGTACTTCTCCCCCGAGTTCGGCATCAACGAATCGCTCCCGCAGTACTCCGGTGGCCTCGGCATCCTCGCCGGCGACCACCTGAAGGCGGCGAGCGACGAGAACCTGCCGCTCCTCGGCGTGGGACTCTTCTACCGCGAGGGGTTCTTCCTGCAGTCCGTGGTCGACGGCCGCCAGACCGAGCGCTACCAGCAGCAGGACCCGGCGATGCTCGGCGCGACCGACACCGGCATCCTCGTCGAAACACCGCTCGGGCCGGTCACGGCGCAGGCCAAGGTGTGGCGCATCGACGTCGGCCGCATCCCGTTGTACCTGCTCGACACCGACCTCGAATCGAACACCGCGGCGGTTCGGGCCATCACCGACCGCCTGTACAGCGGCGACCAGGAGCACCGGCTCCGCCAGGAGCTCGTGCTCGGCATCGGCGGCGCCCGGGCACTCGAGGCCCTCGGCATCACGCCCACCTGCTACCACCTGAACGAGGGACACGCCGGGCTGCTCGTGCTCGAGCTCATCGAGCGTGCGTGCCGCGCCGGCGCGAAGAGCATCACTGCGGCGCTCGAACAGATTCGCCCCATCACGTTGTTCACCACGCACACACCGGTACCCGCCGGCATCGACCGGTTCCCGCGTGAGCTCTTCACCCACTACGTCGAGCCGTGGGCCACCGCCAACGCACTCGACTGCGACGAGTTGCTCGAGCTCGGTGTCCTGCCGAGCGACGGCCCGGTGAAGCCGTTCAACATGGCCGCGTTCTGCTTGGCTGCCGCCGGCCGGGCGAACGGTGTGTCAAAGCTGCACGGTGCGGTCAGTCGCGAGATGTTCGCCGCGTTGCCGCTCGGGCCGAGCATCAGCTCGGTCACCAATGGCGTGCACGCGCGCACATGGGTCAGTGACGAGCTGCAGGAGCTCTTCGACGCGCAGCTGGGTTCCACCTGGTCCGAGGGCGACCCCACGGCCTGGGCCAAGGCGCCCGCGCTCGAGGCGTCCCGTGTGCGTGCTGCGTGGCAACCGGGTCGTCAACGTCTCGTCGACCTCGTGACGTCGACCACCGGCACCGAGCTCGACCCCGACACGCTCACCATCGGCTTCGCCCGCCGCTTCGCCACCTACAAGCGCGCCGGGCTGCTGCTCACCGATCCCGTACGGCTCGCGGCGCTGCTCGCCGACACGAAGCGTCCCGTGCAGTTCGTGTTCGCCGGCAAGGCGCACCCCGCCGACAACGAGGGCAAGGCGCTGCTCACGCTGGTCAACGAGTTCGCGGCGAGCACCACGTCGAGCGCGCGCTTCGTGTTCGTCCCGAACTACGACATCGACATCGCCCGCACCATCTACGGCGGATGCGACGTGTGGTTGAACAACCCGGTTCGCCCCATGGAAGCGTGCGGCACCTCCGGCGAGAAGGCCGCGTTGAACGGGGCGCTCAACTGCTCGGTTCGCGACGGTTGGTGGGACGAGATGACCGACGGCCGCAACGGATGGGACATCCCCACGAGCGAGCTCGACGGCGCGAAGCGCGATGCCGAAGAAGCCGCGTCGCTGTACGAACTGCTCGAGTCGGACATCGCTCCGTTGTTCTACGAGCCGTCGACCGGGCGAGCATCCGACGCATGGATCGCCCGGGTGTGCGATGCGTGGTCGTCCCTCGGCCCCCAGGTCGTGGCGGCCCGCATGGTGCGCGACTACGACTCGCGCTACTACCGCCCGTGAGCGTGCGCGACATCCCGGTGTGGCCGGGGCGCCCGAATCCGCTCGGCGCGACCTGGGACGGCTCCGGCACGAACTTCGCGCTGTTCAGCGAAGCGGCTGAGCGCGTCGAGGTGTGCCTGTTCGACGACGGCGTCGAGACGCGCATCACCCTGCCGGAGATGACCGCGTTCGTGCATCACGGCTACCTGCCCGACGTGGGCCCCGGCCAGTACTACGGCTTCCGCGTGCACGGCCGTTGGTCGCCCGCCGACGGCATGCGGTGCAACCCGCACAAGCTGCTCCTCGACCCGTACGCCAAGGCCATCGAGGGCGACGTCGCGTGGTCGCGCGCGGTGTACGCGCACGACGCCGAGAAGCCGGACCTGCTCGACCCGACCGACAGTGCGGACGCCATGCCCAAGTGCGTGGTCGTCAACCCGTACTTCGACTGGGCCGGCGACCACTCGCCCGACACGCCGCTGCACCGGTCGCTCATCTACGAAGCCCACGTGCGTGGCCTCACGATGTTGCACCCGGACCTTCCGCCCGAGTTGCGGGGCACCTACGCCGGCATCGCCACCGAACCGGTCATCGACCACCTCAAGGCGTTGGGGGTCACGGCGATCGAGTTGTTGCCCGTGCACCACTACGTGCCCGAGCACACCGTCGTCGAGCGTGGCCTCACCAACTACTGGGGCTACAACTCCATCGGCTACCTCGCGCCGCACGCGGCGTACGCCGCCTCGAGCCGACGGGGCCGCCAGGTGCAGGAGTTCAAGTCGATGGTCAAGGCGCTGCACGCGTCCGGCATCGAAGTGATCCTCGACGTCGTCTACAACCACACCGCCGAAGGCAATCACCTCGGGCCGAGTCTGTCGATGAAGGGCATCGACAATCGCTCGTACTACCGGGTCGACCCGCACAACCCGCGGCGCTTCGTCGACTACACCGGCTGCGGCAACAGCTTGAACATGCAGCACCCGAACGTGCTGCAGCTCATCATGGACAGCCTGCGGTACTGGATCACCGAGATGCACGTCGACGGGTTCCGCTTCGACCTCGCCGCCGCGCTCGCGCGCGAGTTGCACGAGGTCGACCGGCTCGCCGCCTTCTTCGACATCATCCAGCAGGACCCGGTGATCAGCCGGGCCAAGCTCATCGCCGAACCGTGGGATCTCGGTCACGGCGGCTACATGGTGGGCAACTTCCCACCGTTGTGGTCCGAGTGGAACGGTCGGTATCGCGACGGCATGCGCGACTATTGGCGCGGCGCCGACGCCACGCTCGGCGAGTTCGCGTCGCGCTTCACGGGCAGTTCCGACCTCTACGGCCGTTGGGGTCGCCGGCCCAGCGCGTCGATCAACTTCATCACGGCCCACGACGGCTTCACCCTCGCCGATCTCGTCGCGTACGAGCAGAAGCACAACGAGGCCAACGGCGAGCAGAACCGCGACGGGGATTCGCACAACCGGTCGTGGAACTCGGGCATCGAAGGCGCCACCGACGACCCCGAGATCCTCGAATGCCGCAGCCGGCGCGCACGCGCGATGTTGACCACCCTGATCCTGTCCCAAGGCGTGCCGATGCTGCTCGCCGGTGACGAGATGGGCCGCACCCAGCAGGGCAACAACAACGCCTACTG
>JBKJKR010000067.1:0-3613 GCA_046597135.1 Acidimicrobiales bacterium
GGCCGCGGAGTTCGGCGCGTCCTGCGCCGCGCTCGGACCGTCCGGGTGGCACGGCGGGTCGTCCGGCCTCGAGGAGCGTCCGCGGTGACGCTCCTGATGCTCGCAGGGGTGATGCAAGGGCTGGTTCGTCCGGATCGTCGGGTGCCCGAGGAGCGCGTGTCGGAGGAGCGGGTTCGCGTCCTGGGGCACCGACGGGTCGGTCGACCGGTGCCCGTCCGTCGGGGCCCGTGCCCAGTCGGGTCGACCGCTATGGCCGGGCGCTGCCGGATCGTGGCGCTTCGCCCAGCCGCGCCGATGGTGGTGCCTCGCGCGACCGTCCGAGTGGGCCCCGCTCGAGCACCGACCGACCTGGTGGAGCTCGAGCTGACGGTGAGCGCACGACCTGGTCGCGTGAAGGCCAGGGCACAGGTCGTCGACCGGGCCCCAGCCGCGATGGTGCGGGCGATCGGGGTGGCCGACCGGGTGGTCCGCCGAGTCGGACGCGCGACGGTGCTCGTCCGGGCGGTCCATCGGGCGCACGTCGCGGCGACCGTCCCGGCGGCGCTGGGGCCCCGGCGCGCAGCGGCACGGGCCGTCGACCGCCGATCGGTACGCCTCGTCCTTCAGATGAAGCGCCCCGCAGCTGGGGAGCGCTTGCACGACGTGGCACCAACACGGTTCGGGAGCAGGCGCTGCCGCAGGGCACTGACGAGCTGAGTCGCCCCCGAGCGCGGCGTGGCCCGAGTGGCTCGGCCGGGGGCCGTAGCGATTCGCCGAAGTCGGCCGAACGGCGCTCGGCCGATATCGACCAGGCGCTCCGCAGCGGCGGCGATACACCGGGGACGCCGGTGCGCGCCCGACCGGATCAACCGCGTGTGGCCACGTTGCCGCCGCGCCCGCCCGACGACTCGGCCGCGACACAGCGTGCCCGCACGGTGCGCAAGTCGGCCGTGGCCGCGATCGTCCGGCTGCCGCTGCCTACGCGACCCCGGCGCATCGAGGACCTCACGGTTGCGTTGACCCGGGTGCTCGGCCCGCGCCTCGGCAGCAAGGCCCGCTCGGATCTGGACGCGGCGGCGCGTGCCTACGAGCACGATCGCTTCACAGAGTCGCTGCGACTCGCAGCGCGGCTCACGGCACAGGCCCCCGAGATCCCCGAGGTGCGTGAGCTGCACGGTCTGTCGTTGTACCGGCTCGGTCGGTGGCCGAAAGCGATCGTCGAGCTCGAGGCGTTCCGCGCGCTGGCCGGCACCGCAGAGCAGAACGCCGTGCTTGCCGACTGCTACCGGGCGCTTCGGCGCTGGAGCGATGTCGACGAGCTGTGGGAGGAGCTTCGCGAGTCGAGCCCCAACCCGGCGGTCGTCAACGAGGGCCGAATCGTGGCTGCAGGTGCACTTGCCGATCGGGGCGATCTCCCAGCCGCACTGCGGCTGATCGAGAAGGGTTGGCGAGTGCCGGCGCGTCCGCAAGGGCATCACCTCCGACGGGCCTATGCCATGGCAGATCTGTACGAACGATCGGGTTCACCGGTGCGCGCCCGCGAGCTCTTCGCCTGGGTGCGGGGCATCGACGCAGAGTTCGCCGACGTGGCGGATCGCCTGCGTCATCTCGGCTGACGGGCGCTCCGGTCGGTCGACGACCCGGTCGCCCGAAACCCAGGCGATGGAGGCGTCTCACGAGGCGCGTTCGCGTCCGACCGCACTGTCACACCCCCGGCGCATGATGGCGCTACTTCCCTCCACTGCGCCGCCGCACGCACCGTGCGACGAACTCCCGGAGGCCCCCATGTCCAGCCGCTCAACTGTCGCCGCCCGTCTCGAGTCGGGCGCGGCGTTCCAGATCGTGATCCTCTCCGGACTCGTCCACGGCGAGGTCGTCTCCGGCGTCACCAGCACCGGCGAGTCGCTGTGCAGCTTCGACCTGGCCATCGTCGGCGAAGATGGCCGGTGTCTCGTGCCGCTCACCTGGCGCAACGTCGCTACCCCGTCGTTCGCGGCCGGCGACGCGCTCGTGGTGCGCGGCCGGGTGGTCAAGCGCTTCCACCGCGCGGGCGCTGCCACCATCGCCCGCACGTCGGTCGAGGTCGACGAAGCGATCGAGGCACCGAAACCAGCGGCCATCCGTCGGATGGTCACCCGCGCCGTCGAGCCGGTCGGCATCGGATCTGCCCGAACGTCGCGCAGCGCCAGTCGCTGAACGCCGCTGATTCCGCAGGTTTCCGCACCACAAGCCCGGTGTGGGCCCATCGACTCAGGAATCGCCGGGTCGCACCGCGTACCATCTGTTCGGCGGCATCGCATCCGTTCTCGACGGGCTGCGCCTACTGTTTGTCGCCGGGCCCCCGCTGGCCTGTTCACCGATCGAGGAGCACCCACCACCGTGGATTACGAAAGTCTGCTCGGCGCGGAAGCGTCGGCGTTGTTGAAGTACAAGGCAAAGGGCATCGACAAGAAGACGCTGCACCTGCCGGGTCCCGACTTCATCGACCGGATCTTCGCACCGACCGACCGCTCACCGCAGGTGCTGCGCAACCTGGCGGCCCTGTACGGAAACGGTCGCCTCGGCGGCAGCGGCTACGTGTCGATCCTGCCGGTCGATCAGGGCATCGAGCACTCGGCAGCGGCATCGTTCTCGCCCAATCCGATCTACTTCGATCCCGAAAACATCGTGAAGCTGGCGATCGAGGGCGGCTGCAACGCAGTGGCCAGCACCTTCGGTGTGCTCGGCGCGATGTCGCGCAAGTACGCCCACAAGATCCCCTTCATCGTGAAGCTCAACCACAACGAGCTCATGACCCTGCCGAACAAGTTCGACCAGATCATGTTCGGTTCGGTGGAGCAGGCCTACGACATGGGTGCGGCGGGCGTCGGCGCAACCATCTACTTCGGTTCCGACGAGGCGACCCGTCAGATCCAAGAGGTGAGCGTGGCGTTCGCCCGGGCCCACGAGCTCGGCATGTTCACCGTGCTGTGGTGCTACCTCCGCAACTCGGGATTCAAGAAGGACGGCGTCGACTACCACGTCTCCGCCGATCTCACCGGGCAGGCCAATCACCTCGGCGTCACCATCGAGGCCGACATCATCAAGCAGAAGCTGCCCGAGAACAACGGTGGTTACAACGCGTTCGAGGGCTTCGGCAAGACCCACAAGGCCGTGTACGACAAGCTCACCACCGACCACCCGATCGACCTCGCCCGCTGGCAGGTCGTGAACTGCTACATGGGCCGCGCCGGCCTCATCAACAGCGGCGGCGAATCAAAGGGTGCGGGCGACCTCGCCGCAGCGGTGAAGACCGCGATCATCAACAAGCGTGCCGGCGGCACGGGCCTGATCAGCGGGCGCAAGGCGTTCCAGCGGCCGATGGCCGAGGGGATCGACCTGCTGAACGCGATCCAGGACGTCTATCTCGACCCGGCCGTCACCATCGCCTGATCGTCCTGCGCCGCGACACGCTGGGCATGCAGCCAACACGCCCGCTCGCCCAGCGTGTCGCGGCACGCGATGGCTGCCTAGGATCAGCTATCGCTCACGGTGCTCGGCCGAACCGAGCAATACCTCACACCTTTGGGGGGTGGAGTGACCGATACGGCTTCGCGCGGCACGCCAACGCGCACGATCGACCGAGTGGTTGTCC
>JBKJKR010000572.1:0-6375 GCA_046597135.1 Acidimicrobiales bacterium
CACGCCCACCACCGTGCCGCCTCGTCCGTAGAGCGCCACGAACTTCCGGTCTGCCACGCGGCCGGACACGACCTCCACCGGCGCCGAACCCTACGAGCCGGTGCCGTGGTTCTGGTCCGACCAGTACGACCGCAAGATCCAACTTGCCGGTCGGGCCCGCCACGACGACACCGTCGAGGTCGTCACCGGTTCGCTCGCCGAGCGGCGCTTCGCGGCGATCTACGGCCGGGGCGGCCACATCGTCGCGGTGCTCGGCATGAACCGGCCGCGACACGTGATGCAGTACCGCCAGCTCATCGTCGACCGGGCCACCTGGCAGGACGCACTCGCGTTCGCGGCCGCCCAAGCGAGCACATGACCCGGCACGTTCGGCGCCTCGTATCGCGCGCATCCGTCGCGACCGCGGTCGCAATCGGCGCGGCGGCGTGCGGATCCGCCGATCGCATCGATGCCGAGGCGTTGCAACGGGTGCTGCCCGGCCAACTCATCGCGGATCACCCCGAGGTGCTCACCGATCTCGCGTGCCCCTCGCCCATCGAGAAGGCGACCGGCATCGTCACGATGTGCACCGCCGCGTTGGCCGGTGTGCCGGTGACGATCACCGTGACCCAACTCGACGACAACGGCGCCACCCGCGCGGCGCTCGACACCCGCATCCTCGATGTGGCGAAGTCGGCCGCGACGTTGGCCGAGCGCTTCACGAAGGACCTCGGGGTGAGCACCATGATCGATTGCGAAGGTGCACCCGTGCGCGTGCTCGTGGTGGGTGAAGTGCTCCGCTGCACGGCGAGGGATCCGAGCCTGCGAAGCCGCACGCTCGTGGTGACGGTGCGCGACGACGTGGGCACGCTCGACGCGACGCTCAGCTGACCGCCCGCGCGGCGCGTTCGCGCACCCGGAACGCCAGGTGCACGCGCATGCGCTCGCGGTGCTGGGCGATGACCGTGTGACCTTGCGGTAGCGGGTGGTCGTCGAGGAACACCTCGATGCCGGGTGCCAGGTCCGGTTCGGCGAGCGCGCTGATGCCTTCGAGCAGGCGGGCCACGAGGTTCGACGGAACCACACGCCGGACGGTGTCCCAGCTCTCGGTGAGGTACGACCAGGCCATGGGTCCCTGGTGCCGGTTGCGTAGCACGGAGCGAAGAACGAAGGCTGCGTCCTGCGACCGGATGGTGCCGTCGAGGGCGTAGTCGATGGTGCGACGGATCTCGGACTCGCCGGGGAAGAGCGTGAGCGCGAAGCGGAAACGTTCGGCGTCCTGTGGCGATGCTGCGCCCTGCATGGCCGCGACGTACTGGTCATAGAGCGCCCCCTCACCGGAGGTCGCGGCGATGTCGACGGCCGCGGCGGCGAGCGCGGGCCCGGCGTCGACCCCTGCGCTGCGCAGCGTGCTCGCTGCGGCGCGCGCGTCGGCGTCGTTCGCCACCACGGCGTCGGCCTCGAGCAGCGCGGCGCGCAGTTCCGACGTGCGCTCGGGTTCGCCCGCGACCGCACGATCGCCGAGTCGGGCCCGCATCGGCGCAAGCAGGGCGTGGATGCGGGCGTCGAGGAGCGGGCGGTCGGCTGGCTCGTAGGTGCGGGCGATGCCGTCGAGCGCGGCGACGATGCGCTGCCAGACCGACAGGTCGGTCTCGTTGCGGAAGCCCTCGGCGAACGCGAGGAACCCGTCGGCGGACACCTCGCCGGCGAGCGTCATGGCCCAGGTGTCGTCGACGAGCCCATAGCGTTCGATCGCATCGTCGGAACCGGGGCCACCCGACGCGAACTGTGCCAGCTGCTCGTCGCTCAGCCGCACCCGGTAGAACCCGGACCCGGCCACGTTGGCCGATTCGATCGTGCCCGCGACCACGTCGAGCGCCACGGGGTCGGCACCGAGCAGCACACGATGCTCGTCACCGGCGGCGCGCAGGCGCACCGGAACCGTCCACTCCTGCGGTTCGGTCGGGAGGTAGCTGAACCGTTGCTGGCGGAGCTGGGCGCGCCCGTCGGCCGTGGTCTCGATGCTGACCATGGGGTGACCACCCTGGAAGATCCAGGTGTCCATCATCTGGCGCACCGGTTGGCCGGTGGTCTCTTCGATGGCGTCCCACAGGTCGTGCGTCTCGGTGGAGCCGTAGGAGTGCGCGGTGAGGTACGCGCGGATCCCTTCGCGAAAAGCGTCCTCGCCGACGAACTGCTCGAGCATCCGGACGACCGCCGCACCCTTTTCGTAGGTGAGCAGATCGAACATGCCCTCGGCGTCGGCGGGGGAGTGCACCGGGTATTCGATCGGTCGGGTCGCGGCGAGCGAGTCGACGTCCATGGCGGCCGAGCGCGACAGTCCGAAGTCGTTCCACCGGTGCCAGTCGGGCCGGAAGGCGTCGGTGCACTTCATCTCCATGAAGGTGGCGAACGCCTCGTTCAACCAGATGCCGTTCCACCAGCGCATGGTGACGAGATCGCCGAACCACATGTGCGCCAGCTCGTGATGGATGACGTCGGCGACCCGCTGGAGCTCGGGCTGGGGTACCGCGACCGGGTCGACGAGCAGCAGTGTCTCGCGGAAGGTGACGCAGCCGAGGTTCTCCATGGCACCGAACGCGAAGTCGGGCACCGCGACCAGGTCGAGCTTCTCGGCCGGGTACGGAATGCCGTAGTACTCATGGAAGTAGCGCAGCGCGAAGGCCGCGGACTCGAGCGCGAACGCGGTGAGGTGCGCGTTGCCGGGCGTGTGGACCACGCGCAGCGGAACGCCGTCGACCTCGATCGGCTCGGTGGCCTCGAGCGGGCCGATCACGAACGCGACGAGATACGTGGACATGGCCATGGTCGGCGCGAACCGCACCCGCCGGCGGCCGTCGGGCAACGGGGACTCGTCGATGATCGGTCCGTTCGACACCGCGAGCAGCCCGGCGGCGATGTCGAGCGTGATCGCGAACGTTGCCTTGTACTCGGGCTCGTCCCAGCAGGGGAAGGCCCGGCGGGCGTCGGTGGCCTCGAACTGCGTGGTGGCAATGGTGTGCGTGGCGCCGTCGGGGCCGGTGAACGAGCTGCGGTAGAAGCCGCGCAGCTGCTCGATGAGCGCCCCCGAGAACGAGATGTGCAAGCGCGCCGGGCCCGGGTCGAACGCCTGCTCGGCGACGAAGCGGACCCGTTGCACGTCGGGCTCGTCGACGGTCTGAAGGCTCACCGAAGCACCGTTCGCCTCGAGCGAGGCGGAGGCGATGGTCAACTCCAGTGCGTTGCACCACAGCGCCGTTCCGGACTCGTCGATGTCGAGGTCGATCGCCACGGAACCGGTGAAGGTCCCGGCGTCGAGGTCGGGGGCGAGCATCAGGTCGTAGTGCCGGGGGCGGGCGACGCGGGCGAGGCGATGGGGGTCGGTTTCGGTCACGTCGCGGGCTCCTTCTCGAGTGGGTGGACGCTACCGCTCACGGGCGCGCGGACCGCGCCGCGGTCTTGACCCCGGCCCGTAGGTCGGCCGGCCTAGGGAGATCGAACGATTTTCAATTTCTGTTCCTAATCGCAATGTCGTTGTCACCGATTGGCTACTTGGGCGTGGTCAACTACTTGTTGTCACGACTGGATGCGCTCTGTCCCGGAGGGCCGACCAATGAGCATGTTCAAGACCCGTACCATCGACACCCTCGAGCCTCCTCCCGCGGATGCGGCCTTGGCCTGGCCGTCCGACGCGATCGACGAGATCGACGACGATGCGTTTGCCGAGGCCATCGCCGCCGGCCGCATGCTCGATCCGGAGAACGGCGTAACCGTCGCCGCCTGAGCGCGCGCGGTGCTCCTCCGGGAGCCCGCACCTCGCCGCGCGCCCACGGGAGGCGAACGAGCAGGGTGAGTAGCCTGCCCGCATGAGCTATTCCTGCTTCGACGTCGACGAAGCCGATCATGTCGCCCATGTCCAACTGCGTCGACCCGACGAGTTGAACACGATGATCCCGGCCTTCTGGCGTGAGCTGCCCGAGATCGTGGCCGGCATCAGCGACCGAGGTTCGGCCCGCGCCATCGTCCTGTCGTCCACGGGCCGCCACTTCAGCGCGGGCATGGACCTCGCCGTGTTCGGTGGTGGCACGAACCTCGATGCGGTGACCTCGGGCGAGACCGAGCCCGGTCCGCCTCCCGAGATCGGCCGCACCCGCGCCAACCTGCGGCTCAACGTGCTGCACCTGCAGGAGGCCTTCACTGCGCTCGAACGGGCCCGCATGCCGGTGCTCGCCGCAGTGCAGGGCGGGTGCATCGGGGGCGCGGTCGACATGGTCTGCGCGGCCGACATGCGGTACGCCACCGCCGACGCGTTCTTCTGCATCCAGGAGATCAACATCGGCATGACCGCCGACGTCGGCACGCTGCAGCGACTCCCGAAGCTCATTCCGGAAGGCATCGTGCGCGAGTACGCGTACACCGGCCGACGAATGCCCGCGGCGCGCGCCCACGAGCTCGGCTTGGTCAACGAGGTCTTTGTCGACCATCGGTCGATGCTCGAGGGCGTGCACGAGATCGCCGCGGAGATCGCGGCGAAGTCACCCCTCGCGGTGTGGGGCTCGAAAGAGATGATCACCTATGCGCGCGACCACAGCGTCCGCGACGGCCTCGACTACATCGCCACGTGGCAGGCGGGCATGTTCCATTCCCAGGACATGATCGAGGAGCTCAGCGCCAAGGCCGGCAAGCGGGCCACGGACCATCCGGATCTGCTGCCGGTCCGTCGCGGCCTCGAATGAGCCGCGCCGACGCGCAATCGGTCAGACGTGCAGGCGGTCAATCGTCGTCGGCTTCGATTTCGGGCGGCCGGTACTGATAGCGCAGGTCGCCGAGGCGCACCAGCGTGGAGCTGATCCAGCCGCCCATCGACGCGAAGTGCTTGTCGAGGCTGGCGCCGTCGGCGAGCGCTTCCTCGTCGAACTCGTAGATGCCCTCGTAGGACACCTCGATCGCGTACTCCGGATCGTCGAGGGTGGTCTCGAAGATGGTCTCGACCGTGGGCCCCGACCGGGTGAGCCGTTCGTTGCCGATGGGCGGGCTCGTCTCGGGAAGCGCGTCGAGCATGGCCTGCGGGTCGGGCGACGCGGCGAGCCGTTGCACGCGCAGCACGATCTCGATCTCGATGCGGGGCGGTTCGTCGAACTGCTCGCCGATGTACCAGTTGCGGTAGGCGGTCTGGGCCCAGGTGGGCCAGCCGAGGGTGATGTCGGCCCGCACCCGTGGGGGCAGCCCTTCGCCCGGCAGGCCGTAGGTGGTCTCCCACGAGACGTCCCCCAGGAGGAAGTCCATCTGGAAGCGTTCCTCGAAGGCCTGCCGCTCGAGCATCGCTGCTTCGAACACCTCGCGCAGCGCGCCGATGGCGTCGGTGAACACGTGGTCGAGCATGGCGGGGGAGGCTACCGGGTCGCCGGGCTCGGGACCCTACCGCCGGTGATCTGTCAGTAGTACACGCAGCGGGTGCGATGCCGGGGCACCGCCTTGTAGGCGGGGCCGGCGCCCCGGTTCCACAAGAAGGTGTCGAGGTCGCGGGCATGGGCTGAGGTGCCTGCGGCGCGCAGTGCGACGCTGAGCAGCTCGACGGCGTGCAGGCTGACGGCGCGGATCTCGACCTCGGGTTCAGAGCCCGAGGTGATGTCCTCGACCCGCTCGATGCGCTCGACGAGCTCCGGCGCGAACTGCAGCACGCCGTCGACGCGCAGCACGTGCGGCACCAGGTTGTCGGGGAACATGGTGAGGCGGTCACGGTCGACGAAGTAGCCCAGCCCGTTGTGGTCGTCGGCGCCGAGAGCCGAGGCGAGATCGTTCACCGTGATCTGGGCCCGCTTGTACAAGGGCACGTCGATGCCCCGGTACCGCGCGACGTCGTGAAAGAACGGCATGCGGTCGAGCTCGAGGACGAGCGCGCTCGCCCGGTGATCGCACGATGCGACGAGCATGGTGAACGAGCTGTCGTGCCGGTCGGCCACTGCGGCGCCGAGGTCGTGCAACGCAGTGGCGAACAACCCCATGAGCTCCCGCGCCGCGCCGTCGAGCGGGTCCTGGCCGAAGAGCGTCGCGCAGCGGGCCGGCGTCATCGACAGGAGCGTCTCTGCGCGGATCGCACCATGCTCGGCGACGAACTCCCGAAGCGACGTCGCGATGGTGTGATACCCCGACATCCCCGGGCGCTTGCGGAGGTGGGGGAAGTACCCCGAGCCGAAGTTCACCGCGTCGAGGCTGACGACGAACGACACGGTGGTCTCGAGGTCGTCGAAGCCGTCGCGCCCAGGATCGTCCTCGTCGACCGACAGCACCTCGCCGGCGATCTGGGCGGCGTACGACCCGAGGCGTGCGTGGTCGATGTGCACCCACCGGGCGGCTTCGGCAACCTGTGCGCAGGCGCCGCGGATGTCGTCGAAC
>JBKJKR010000086.1:0-5119 GCA_046597135.1 Acidimicrobiales bacterium
CGCCGCGCTGGCTGGCACGTTCGCCCACCGGGTCCTCGAGTTGTTGTACCAGCACCCGGCTGGGCAACGCACCCGCGAACGGGCCAAGGTGCTCGCCCGCGAGGTGTGGCCCGACACCGAAGCCGACCCGCACTTCCAGTCGCTCGAGCTCGACGAGAAGGCCAGCCGCGAGTTCCGGTGGAAGGGCTGGCTCGCGATCGACGGGTTGTGGAAGCTCGAGGACCCCATGCGCATCGACGTCGTGGCCACCGAGCAGAACGTGCTCACCGAGGTCGGCGGCGTGCCGTTCCGGGGCATCGTCGACCGGCTCGAACGCGCCCCCGACGGCACGCTCGAGGTCACCGACTACAAATCCGGTCGCGCCCCCAGCGCTCGCTACACCGACGACCGGCTGAAGCAGGTGTTGCTCTACTCCGCAGCCGTGGCCGCGCACACGGGCGAGCAACCCAGCCGGGCCCGGTTGTTGTACCTCGGCCAGAAGACCGTCGACATCGCCGTCACGACGGCCGCGGTCGAACCGGTCGTCGACGCCCTCGGCGTCACCTGGTCGAGCATGCGCACGGCGTGCACCACCGAGGTGTTCGAGCCCAAACCCGGTCCGCTCTGCGGATGGTGCCCCTATGCCGCGGTGTGCCCCGAGGGCCAGGCCGAGATCCGCCGCCGGGTCGAGCTCGGCGTCCTCGGCGACCATGCGCCGGCCGCCGCCCAACTCGCGGCCGCCGGCTGAATGTTCACGCCGTTCGGCTCAACCCGCGTCGCCGGGCTCAGCCCCGTGCCGAACGCCGACGACGCCGGACGAGGACCGCAGCAACGAGGGTGGCCAGACCGGCCGCCACGATGAGCCGCAGATCTGGGCCGTGCTCGTGGTCGTGGTCGCAGTCAGGGCCGTGTACATGGTCGGGGACCGCGGCCGGCTCGGGTAGTACCGCGGCTGCTGCGGGACCGCCCAGCACGAGGTCGACAGGTGCGGGTTCGTCGGCGGCCGGCTGGGCCCGGACACGATTTCGTTGCGGGTCATAGGCCATCGACGGGGCCTCCTGGTCGGGTTCTGGTGGCCTGCACCACCCGGCGGAACAATGCGTCGAACTCGGCCGCGGCCTCGGCGGCGCCGGGTCGGTTGCCGAGCATGTGCACCGGCACCGATTGGGCGGTCGCCTCGACGATTGCGGCGCGCATGTGCACCGGCGGCAGCACCAACTGCGGGTACGCCTCGCACAGCTGCTGGTACCAGTACTGCGCGTCGCGCGTCCGGCCCAGACGATTGACCGCGATGCCGGCCAGGGCAAGAGGATCGCGCCGTCGCTGGCTGATGCGCTCGACGGTGCGGATGATCTGCGCCACGCCATCGGTGGCCCAGGCCCCGGGTTCGGTGACGACCAGCGCCCGATCCGCGGCGAACAACCCGTTGATGGTGAGCAGGCCGAGCGACGGCGGACAATCGATGAACACCATGTCGAAGTCGAGGCCCTCGAGTGCGATGCGCAAACGGTCCTGGGCGCCCAGCGGGTCCAGGGCCAGCTGAGGTTCGCGCGAGGCCAACGCCGGGCTCGAGGCCACGACCATGGGGAGCCGCCCGGCGGCGCCCGGCCAACCGGACGCCAGCACGCATTCGCGCAACGAGCCCGGCCGTTCCTCGGCCAAGGCATGATCGACGGTGATCGGTGGGTCCCACACGCCAAGGCCCGACGTGGCGTTGGCCTGCGGGTCGATGTCGATGACGAGCGTGCGGATGCCGATGGCCGCCGCGGCGCCGGCGAGCCCCAGGGTGACGGTGGTCTTGCCGACGCCACCTTTCTGGTTCACGAGTGCGACGACCGCCATGGCGCTGCACGCTAGCCAACGACCGAGCGCGTTCCGTGGTTGCCCCCGCACCTCGCACCTCGCACCTCGCAGACCGAGCGACGCGTGCTCCCGCTACCGTGCCGCCTACGGCGCGCACCGACGTGCCGACGCGGGGGTGGGGGTGGTGGGTCTGCAGGTGATCTCGGCCGACGAGCATCTCGTCGAATCGTTCGAGTTCTGGGACGACTGGCTGCCCCGTTCGCTGCCGCCACGCTGGCGCGATCGTGCGCCACGCCGTCTCGGGCCCGGTGTCGCGCTCGATGGCACCACCGTCATGCGCACGTTCACGCTGTTCCCCGACCTGGTGGCGGTGTCCGACGACGCGCCTGGCGCCACCGATCTCGCAGCGCGGGCCGCGGTGCACCAGGCACACGGGATCGATGCGGCGATCGTGTACCCCCAGCGGGCCATGGCCATGTGGGGCATCGACGACCACGGCCTGCGCGACGCCTGCTTCGATGCGTACAACTCCTGGCTCGCCGAGCAGTGCCGGCGCAGCGGGGGCGCCTGGTCGGCGTGCCCGTGCTGTCCACGGTGCACCGACCCGAACGAAGCACCGACGCGATCGCACGCCTCCGCGAACTGGGTTTCCGCACCATGATGCTTCCGAACTACCCACGCGACGTCCGGTACGGATCGGCCGAGACCGCACCGCTGTTCTCGGCCATCGAGGCCAGCGGCATGCCGCTCAGCTTCCACATCAGCGAGGCGCCCGACGGCAACGGGCCGGGCGAGCTCGGCAGCTACCTGATGCAGTCGTTCCAACCCTTCCGCAAGCTGTGGTCGTACTTGGTGTTCGCCGGGATCTTCGACCGCCACCCCGGCCTGCGTGTCGTGTTCGCCGAAGGGGGCATCTCGTGGATCCCCTCGGCGCTCGATCATGCCGATCGAATCGCCGACGAGTTCCGCTCGCACCTCTCGCCGTCGCTCACCTACGCACCGAGCCACTACTGGCACACCCATTGTTGGGCCACGTTCATGGACGACCCGCGAGGCCTCGACCAGCTCACCGACATCGGCGCCGATCGAGTGCTGTGGTCGAGCGACTACCCGCACCCGGAGGGCACGAACGATCGCACGACCGAGGTCCTCGACGACCTCCACCACCGTTTCGGCGCGAACATCGCGGCGGCCATCGCCGGCGGCACGGCTCGCGACGTCTACGGCATCGCGTGAGCACGCGACAGGCGCCTGATCGTCGTCCCGAAAGCCGTGGTTTTTATGAGCCGGACTGCTCAGGTCCGCCAAGGTCCTCGTCGTTATCATCCATGCCGTGAGCGCAGCCCCAAAGAGCGGACTCGGTCGCGGCCTGGCCGCAATCCTCCCGACCGCCGAATCAAGCGAAAACGAGCTGCTCAGCGACGACGAGCGCATCCTCCACAGCCTCGCCAACGCGGGCCTCGACCAGCTCGCGTCCACCACCAAGCTCGACCTGCTCGCCTACCTGCACATGCCCCGGTTCGAAGAACCGGTGCTCTTCTTGCGCAAGCCTGAACTTTCGACGCTCTCGCCGACACGCGTGTACCGGCTGTTCGCCCGGTTCGTGCAGGCAGCCCGATCGGGCACGCTCGAAGGCACCTTCACCCAGGACGCCACCGTCACGGTGTTCCTGCGGACCCCGGGCACCACGTCCGACGGCGTGCACTTCATCGGCCGCACCAACGGCGTCATCGACCCGGGTTCGCTCCCGTCCCTGCGCACGACCACGCACACGTTCGCGTCGATCTGCAACCAGTACGTGGCCGGCACGCCGACCGATCTGCTCACGCCCCGCCTCGTGGTCGAGCTCAACGACCAGGGCACCACCGTCCACGTGACCCCCGGAAACGATCTGCGCAGCGGTCGTGCGATGTCGAACGACCCACAGGAAGCGGTCGTGCGTGCGGTGCTCGAAGCGTCGGGGAGCTCGCTCGCCTACCGCGACGCACGCGAGGTGATCCTCGGCGACGAACGCGCCGTGCTGGTGGTGCTCAGCGAGCACAACGGCACCCCCCACCCGGGTTTCGTGCTCTCGGACGACGACCTCCTGCAGACGACCGCTGCGGCGACGCTGCGTGCGCTGGCCGGTCGCTGAGCCGTCGGTCAGCCCGACAGCCCACCACCCCAGGCCCACAACAACGACCGCGGCACCAGCCACGCACCGAGTGGGGTGAGGCGACCTTCGTCGTCGATGACCCCGGTGAGCTCCCAGGCGTGCAACATGCGCGAGAACACGTCGGCCACCACCGGCGCGTCGCGTTTGGGCACCGTGGTGGTGACCTCCGGGCAACGGTTGATGTTCTGCACCAGCTGGAGCGGCGCCGCGTCGGCGCCGGCACCGGCCCGCACCAAGGGGATGACCGCGCCCAGCCAGTCGGCCCACTCGAGGCCCCGGAGGGCATCGCGCTCCGCCGGCGCGAACGCGGCCAGCGCGCCCGGGACCACGAAGGCTCCGGCGAGCGCCGCGAGCAGCTCGTGGTCGCCGACGCGCGACGCATCGGTGAGCCCGATGTCGTCGGCGAGCGCACCCAGGTCAGGGTCGGTACCGGCGGCGAGCGCGGTCCGCACACGGGCGGCCGCATCGGCCACCGCGAGCTCGGGCGCGGGCATCGCGAGCTGACGGCCGAGCGCGCTGCGCAAGGTGGCACACGCCGCAGCGTCGGCTTCGGCATCGTCCGGGTCGCGCGCCGCACGTGTCGCAGCCGCCATGGCCGGCGCGTCGTCCGCAGGCACGGGCAACATCGGAACGCTGGTGCCGTCGTCGGACCGGAACAACGACACGCGCGCCGAGGCAACCGCGGCGTTCATGACGTAGTCGTCGGTGACCGGCACGTCGGGGTCGGCGGCTGTGCGGGCCATGGCCGCACCGATGGCCGCGAGCGCACGATCGACCGGCCATTCCTGCACGCTCAACGAACGGGTGTCGGATTCGGCGAACGCGTCGTCGACGAGGCCCGGCGGGCCGAAGTTGATGTCGACCGCCGCTTCGTCCTCGATCTCGACGAGCATCGAGTGCCGCACGAGATCGTCGTGCTCGAACTCGACCACGAGCGACGAGTTGCCGCTGAACGGATCGACGATCTCCCATGCGAGCAGCGCCACTGCGGAGCCCACCGCGTCGACCCAGCCGGGCTCGGCCACGCCGGCCGCCGCGAGGGCCGACGCCACCGGAGCGGCCTCGGGCACGAACGCTTCGAGTGCGCGGGCGATGGCCAGCGCCTCGGCCTGGTGGCGGCTGCGCAACCGTTCGAGCAGATCATCGGTGTCGACCCACTCGGCCACCAGACCCGACACCCAG
>JBKJKR010000132.1:0-3707 GCA_046597135.1 Acidimicrobiales bacterium
AGGACTCGCGCGACGCATCGTCGAGGGCGGCGTCCCCGAGTCCTTGCGCGACAAGCGCGTCATCTCGCTCGACGATGCGTCGCGCGAGTCCTTCGACGATGGCCGTCTTGCCCACACCGGGCTCGCCGATGAGCACCGGGTTGTTCTTGGTGCGTCGCGAGAGCACCTGGATGACGCGGCGGATCTCGTCGTCGCGACCGATGACCGGATCGAGACGACCGGCGCGGGCGTCGGCGGTGAGGTCGCGGCCGTACTTCTCGAGCGACTGGTAGCTCGCCTCGGGGTTTGGGCTCGTGACGCGGTGGCTGCCGCGAACGTCGCGCAACGCGACGAGCAGTTGCTCGCGGTCGATCTTGAGCTGGGGGGCCAGCGCCAACAACAGGTGCTCGGTCGACAGGTAGTCGTCGGTGAGCTCGGCTCGGGCGCGATCGGCCACCTCGAGGAGCTCCGTGAGGGCCTTGCCGACCCGGGTCTCACCGCCGTGCGCGCGCGGCAGCTTGGCGAGGGTGTCCTCCACCCGGTTGCGCAGCGCGAGCACGTCGGTGCCCACGCGCTGGATGATCGGGAGGACCACCCCTTCGGGCGCGCCGAGCAGGGCGGCCAGCATGTGGTCGGGGGTGACCTCCGGGTTGGCTCGACCGCGCGCGAGCTCGGTCGCGGCGGAGAAGGCTTCCTGAGTCTTGAGGGTCCAACGATTCGGATCGAGTGCCATGGCAACTCCTTCCTGAAACAGGTCACCCGGTGTCGCGCGCTCGTCAGCGTTTGGGTTGGTCGCGATAGAGGGTGACGGTCTGGCGTACGGGCACCAGATCACGGCGGTACTGACGGTGTGTGGCCTCGACAGCCTCTTTGGCCTGGGCGTGCAACCGGCCGAGCTCGGCGCGGGTGGCCTCGAGAACAGCTTCGAGCTCGAGGACCCGTTTCACGCCGGCGAGGTTGAGGCCCTCGCTCGTGAGCTCTTGGATCCGCTGCAGTCGCGAGATGTCGATGTCGCTGTATCGGCGGCTGCCGCCACCGGTACGGGCAGGGTCGAGCAGACCCTTTCGTTCGTAGATGCGAAGAGTTTGTGGGTGCATGCCGGCGAGCTCGGCGGCCACCGAGATGACATACACGGCCCGGTCACGAGAGAAACGGGGGAGAGCCATGTTCACACTCCGAGATGCGCGCGCGGGGAGTTGTCGGTCACCACGGCGAGCGCCTCGATCGCGTGGCGTTGCTCGTCGGTGAGGATGGATGGGACGAGGATCTCGACGGTGACGAGCAGGTCGCCGTGCGAGGACGAGGTCTGGATGCCGCGCTTTCGGACGCGGAACGTGCGGCCCGAACGTGTGCCGGCGGGGATCTTCAACGTGACGGGGTCGCCGTCGAGCGTGGGCACCGTGATGGCCGCACCCAACGCGGCTTCGGCGAACGTGATCGGCGCGGTGAGCGTGAGGTGGTCGCCGTCGCGCCCGAAGATGGGGTGCGGGGTCACGTGCACGAGCACGTGGAGGTCGCCCGCCTGGCCACCGTTCGGTCCTGGCGCCCCGCGGCCCTTCAGCCGGATGCGCTTGCCGTCGGCCACGCCGGCCGGGATGCGCACGTTGACCTCACGGTCGCGCGCCGTGGTGCCGCGCCCGGAACACGTGGGGCACGGGTCGGTGACGATGCGCCCGCGGCCGCTGCAGCGCGTGCACGGCTTGCTGAACGAGAAGAACCCTTGGTTGTCGTCGATGACGCCGCGCCCGGCGCACGTCGGGCAGGTGGTGGGGGACGTACCGGGCTTGGCCCCCGAGCCGTGGCAGGTCTCGCAGGGCGCATCGCCGAGCAGGTGCAGCGTGGTGGTGAGCCCGGCCGCCGCGTCGGGGAAGGAGAGCGTGATCTCGGTCTCGAGATCGGCGCCGCGAGGGGCCTGCGCCCGGCCGCCACCGCGACGACCGCGGCCGCCGCCGAACATCCCGCCGAAGATGTCACCCAGATCACCGAGGTCTTCGGCTCGCACGTTGCCGAACCCGCCACCCGGCCAGCCGTTGCCACCCGGGCCCGACTGCATCGGACCCATGGCGCGGACCTCGTCGTACTCCTTGCGGCGCGCGTCGTCACCCAACACGTCGTAGGCCGCAGAGATCTCCTTGAAGCGATCTTCGGCCGAGGCGTTGTCGGGGTTGGCGTCGGGATGGAACTGGCGCGCCAGCTTGCGGTACGCCTGCGTGATCTCTTTCGCCGAGGCCGTCGCGGCCACGCCGAGTGTCTTGTAGTAGTCCTTCTCGAACCACTCTCGCTGTGGGGCCATGTTCACCTCCCTGTTGTTGGGTCGCCTCGCCCGAGGGCTCGGCTCGTTGCGGTTCGTCGCTGGCGCTTCCCTCACCGCCTGGTTGTTCGTCGGTGATCCCCATCTGCGGGCCTGGTGGGCTCGCCAACATTCAGCAATGACGGCGACCGCGGGCGCCGGTCAGCTCGGCAGGCTCCGTCTGGTCGCCCGCTGAACCTTCATCCTCTGACCTTGACCAGCGCGGGGCGCACGATGCGTCCGTTGAGGCTGTATCCGGTGCGCAGCACCTCGGTCACGACGGGCCCCTCATTGGGGTCGTCGGCCGGCTCGTGCATGACGGCTTCGTGGGCCGCCGGGTCGAAGGCCTGCTCCTCGGGTGCGAGCCGGAGCAGGCCTTCGCGCTCGAGGGTGCCGAGCAGTGCGACGAGCACCGGTTCGACATCCTTCGCGCCATGGCGCAGCGCCGCTTCGCACGCGTCGAGGGTGGGGAGCAGGTTCTCGACCAAGCGGGCGTTGGCCTGTTCGACGAGGTCGACGTTGCGCTTCTCGGTCTGGCGCCGGAAGTTCGCGAAGTCGGCCGCCACACGACGCATGTCGTCGAGGTACGCGTCTCGCTCCGCGGTGACGCGGTCGAGATCGTCGAGCAGACCCTCGACGGAGAGCGGCTCCGCGGCGGCGTCGGTGACGACGAACGTGTCGCCCGGACCGGACGCTACGACCGGACCGGACGGGTCGGCACCGGCGACGTGTACCTCGTTGGTGACATTCGTTTTGCTGACGTCGCCGGCGGACTCCGCCTGGCCATCGGTTGCCGCGCCATCGTTCGATGCGGCGTGTTCGTTCATCGCTCGTCCTCGTCGATGATCTCGGCGTCGACGACGTCGTCATCGGTGTTGCCGGTGCCGCCGGTGCCGCCACTCGCCGCCGCGTTCTCGTAGAGGCGCTGACCGAACTGCTGGCTGGCCAGCATGAGGGCCTCGGTGCCCGACTTGATGGCCTCGAGGTCGGTGCCGGCGAGGGCGGACTTGAGCGAGGCCAACTTGGACTCGACGTCGGAACGCTCGTCGGCCGAGATGGACTCACCTTGGTCGCGGAGCACCCGCTCGGTCTGGTACACGAGGGAGTCGGCCGTGTTGCGGACCTCGGCCTCTTCCTTGCGGGCCTTGTCCTCGGCCGCGTGCTGCTCGGCGTCGCGGACCATCTGCTGGATCTGGTCCTTCGACAGCGAGGACTGACCGGTGATGGTCATGGACTGGGTCTTGCTGGTGGCCCGGTCCTTCGCCGATACGTGGACGATGCCGTTCGCGTCGATGTCGAACGTGACCTCGATCTGGGGGACGCCACGCGGGGCGGGCGGCAGATCGACGAGCTGGAACTTGCCGAGCGTCTTGTTGTACATCGCCATCTCCCGCTCTCCCTGCAGCACGTGGATCTCGACGCTCGGCTGCATGTCCTC
>JBKJKR010000142.1:0-2801 GCA_046597135.1 Acidimicrobiales bacterium
GGGTCACCGAGTACTGCCCACGCCGCGTTGGCTTCGCGCATCGCGCGAGCGGCACGCGCTCGCGCGGCGGGCGGCGCCTCGAGATTCCGGTCGGGATGGTGCACCCGGGCCTTCGCGAGGTACGCGGCGCGGATCGTGGGCGTGTCCGCAGTTGCGGATACTCCGAGTGCTTCGTAGTGCGTACCCACACGGTGTTTCTAGCGCCGTGGCCCCGTGATCGGTCCGGCAGCCCCGGACTCAGCCGACCAGCAGCGACGACGCGAGCTTCTCGAGACCGCCGATCCGACTGGCCTTCACCAGCACGGCGTCCGACGCACCGAGCGCGCGCGACGCCAGCACGGCCAGCGCTTCGTCGATGTCTTCGACCACGGTGCCGCCGTAGAGCTCGACGCCGACCGAGATCACGTCGATGCCGAGCGAGCGGGCATGCGCCGCGATAGCTCGATGTTCGTCAGCAGAGCCCGCCCCGAGCTCGGCCATGGGACCGAGCACTGCGATGCGCCGGACGGCCGGCAGCGCCACGAGGGCATCGAGCGCGGCGCGCATCGACACCGGGTTGGCGTTGTACGCATCGTTGAGCACGACCAGCCCGCTCGCGGCGCGACCGAGCTCCATGCGCCACGGCGACAGGCGCGGATGGGCCAGCGCATCTGCCACGACGTCGAGCGGCACGCCGCAACCGGCTGCGGCCGCGATGGCCGCTAAGGCATTGCTCACGTTGTGTACGCCGCGTGCACCCAGCGCCACGTACGCGCTCCCCCACGGCGAGTCCACGGTGAAGCGCGGACGGAGCTCCGCGTCGAGCACGACGTCGCGGGCGCGTACGTCGCCGGTGTCGCCGAAGGTGATCACGTGCGCCGCCGTGCGCGTGCGCATCGCCCGCACACGATCGTCGTCGGCGTTGAGCACGGCGAGCCCATCACCGGGTAACGACTCGACGATCTCGCCCTTCGCCCGCGCCACCGCATCGATGTCGCCGAACAGCTCGAGGTGCGCGGCCCCGACCGTGGTGACGATGGCCGTTCGGGGTGACGCGATGGCGCACAGGTCGGCGATGTGGCCGACGCCGCGCGCGCCCATTTCGATCACGACCGCCTCGGCGTCATCGGGCGCGTTGGCCAGCGTGAGCGGCACACCGATCTCGTTGTTGAACGACTTCTCGCTGGCATGGGTCCGCCAGTGCGCGCCGAACGCGGCGGCGCAGAGATCCTTCGTCGAGGTCTTGCCGACGGAACCGGTGATGGCCACCACCTGTCCGGTGACGCGGTGCCGCGCCAGCACACCGAGCTGACGCAACGCGTGCGCGGTGTCGGCCACGACCAGCGCGGTCGCAGGAACTGCAGCGTCCGGCTCGCGCTGCGTGAGATAGGCGGGTGCGCCGTTCGTGACCCCGGTGGCGATGAAGTCGTGCCCGTCACGCTCGGCCACGAGGGGCACGAACAACATCCCAGGTACCAGCGAGCGAGAGTCCTGGGTGGCCCCGCGCACGGCCACATCGGCCGGCCCGCGGACCGTGGCACCCACCGCAGCCGCCAACTCCCGAACGTCGAATCGCACGGGCCCAAGTCTGGCCCGCCCGTGCGCGCTCGGCGTGCATCGGCCCAACTACGTTGTCGCGATGGCCGTACCTCGCATCCGTCTCGTCGTGCTCTTCGGCGGCCAGTCGGCGGAACACGATGTGTCCCGGGTGACCGCGGCACATGTGCTCCGAGCCGCCGATCCGGCCCGCTACGACGTACACCCCATCGCCATCACCCGCGACGGTGGCTGGGTGTTGGCCGAGGACGCCGCGCGGGCCTTGGCGGCCGGCGCGCACACGCTTCCTGCGGCGCTCGACGCAGCGGGGCCCGCTGTCGATCCGTCACCCGCGCTCCGCGCACCCGACGCGACCACGCAGGTGGTCGTGTTCCCCCTCCTGCACGGCCCCCTCGGCGAGGACGGCACCGTCCAAGGTCTGCTCGAACTGCTCGACGTGCCATACGTGGGCTCGGGCGTCCTGGGTTCGGCGATCGGCATGGACAAGGCGGCAGCCAAGGAGATCCTTGCGTACAACGGCGTGCCGCTCGCGCCGTGGGTCACCCTGCACGCGCACGAGCGGCAGGCGGGAACGGCCCGCGAGGTAGCCGACCGACTCGGCCTGCCGGTGTTCGTCAAGCCCGCGAACATGGGCAGCTCCATCGGTGTCTCGCGGGCCACCGACGCCGCCGAGATCGACGCGGCGCTCGACCTCGCGTTCAGCTACGACGAGGTCGTGGTGGTCGAGCAGGCCATCACCGGTCGCGAGATCGAGGTTGCGGTACTCGGCGATCTTGAGCCGCGCGCCTCGGTACCGGGTGAGATCGTGCCGAGCCGCACCTTCTACGACTACGCCGACAAGTACCTCGACAACGGGGCCAAGCTCCTCGTCCCGGCACCCCTCGACGAACACGAGTCCGCCGAGGTGCGCCGGTTCGCCCTCGACGTCTTCCGCGTGCTCCGCGGTTCGGGCATGGCCCGCGTCGACTTCTTCTACGAAGAGGGTCGACGCGGCTTCCTGTGCAACGAGATCAACACCATCCCCGGCTTCACCCCGATCTCGATGTACCCGAAGCTGTGGGAGGCCACAGGCGTGAACTACAGCGAGCTCATCGACGAGCTCGTCCGCCTCGCCCAAGCCCGCCACGCCCGCCGCCGCCGGCGAACAGATCGATGATCGCACTCACTCGTTCGCGCCGCTCACTCCGTTCGTGCGAGTTGACCGGGGCGCCCTGCGGGCGCGCTCGTCGTTGCTGGGCCGAGACGGCAAAGCCGCATCGGGCCAG
>JBKJKR010000196.1:0-13614 GCA_046597135.1 Acidimicrobiales bacterium
ACGGGTACTCCTTGTGGGAGCGCATGCAGGCCGAGGTCGACGCTCGCATCAAGGCGGCCGGCGCCCAGAACGCCTACTTCCCGCTCTTCATCCCCGAGTCGTACCTGACCCGCGAGGCCGAGCACGTCGAAGGCTTCAGCCCCGAGCTGGCAGTCGTCACCCATGCCGGCGGCAAGCAGCTCGACGAACCAGTGGTTGTCCGCCCCACGAGCGAGATGGTGATCAACCACTACTTCGCCAAGTGGATCCAGAGCTACCGCGACCTCCCCATGCTCGTGAACCAGTGGGCCAACGTGGTGCGCTGGGAGCTGCGCCCGCGCGTGTTCCTGCGCACCACCGAGTTCTTGTGGCAGGAAGGCCACACGGCGCACGCCACCGAGGCCGACGCCCGCTCGTACGCGCAGCGGATCCTGCGCGAGGTCTATGCCGACTTCATGGAGAAGGTGCTCGCCATCCCGGTGCACGTCGGTGCGAAGACCAGGCGCGAGCGCTTCGCCGGCGCCACGTTCACGTACTGCCTCGAGGGCATGATGCGCGACGGCAAGTCGTTGCAGCTCGGCACCTCGCACGAGCTCGGCCAGAACTTCTCGCGGGCGTTCGACATGACCTTCCTCGACGAGACCGGCGCTCGGCCGCTTGCGTGGACCACGTCGTGGGGCACCTCCACGCGCATGGTCGGCGGGCTGATCATGGCGCACGGTGACGACGCCGGCCTCGTGGTGCCGCCGTCGCTCGCGCCTCATCAGGTGGTCGTGCTCGTGGTGAAGGACGAGGGCGATGCGCTCGAGACCGCTCGGCGCATCAGCGCCGACCTCGTCGGTCGCGGCGTGCGCGTGCTGCTCGACGACAAGGTCTCGTCGAGCTTCGGTCGCCGCGCCACCGATTGGGAGCTGAAGGGTGTGCCGGTGCGCGTCGAGATCGGCCCCCGCGACCTCGCGAACGGCATCGTCACCGTCGCCCGACGCGACGACGGCACCAAGCTCAGCCTGGGCGTCGACGAGGTGGGTGCCGCGATCCCCGGTGTCCTCGACGCCGTGCAGCAGTCCATCTTCGACCAGGCGCTGGCCCGTCGAGAGAGCCGCACGGTCGTAGTGGCCGACGTTGCCGAGGCCCTCGAGGCCGCCCAGACCGGCTTCGCCCGGGCCCCGTGGTCGGCGATCGGCGAGGAGGGCGAGGCCGAACTGAACCGCTCGGCCGTCTCGGTGCGCTGCCTGCTCCGGGCCGACGGCAGCGTGCCCGAATCCCAGGATGAAGCGGACCTCGTGGCCATCATCGGCCGCAGCTACTGAGCAGGTCATCGTCGTTCGGGCATGAGGCGGCGCCGCTCCTCTGCCCCGGTCGCACGCCATGCCCCGCTCGGGCCATCGACACCGCATCGACGGCCCGAGCGATAGCATGACGGTCGCGTAATCCACTCGACAGGGAGGAGGCGTGGGCCTGGCCCACGCCTTTCGTTTGTGGAGTGACAGTTCCACGACCCGATACCCGAGGCACAAGGAGGCGAACATGGCGATCATCGACCGATTGCGCGAGATCGTCGAACCGTTGTGCCTCGATCTCGCGGTCGAGCTGTACGACCTCGAACTGAACGGTGGCGTGTTGAAGGTCACCGTCGACAAGGCCGAGGGCATCGGCATGGCCGACATCGCGCCGCTGACGCGCGAGATCAGCCGGGCCCTCGACGTCCACGACCCGATCAGCGGCAACTTCACGCTCGAGGTCACGAGCCCAGGCCTCGAACGGGCGTTGCGCACACCAGCGCACTTCGTGCGCGCCATCGGCACCACGGTCAAGTTGAAGCTGCGCCCCGGCGTGGTCGAGGACCGTCGGGTCGAAGGTCTGGTGCTCGCCGCGGACGAGTCGGGTGTCGTCCTCGCTGCCGCGGCGGGTCACGTCGACGAGCGCCGTTTCGCCTATACCGACATCGACAAAGCACGTACCGTGTTCGAGTGGGGCCCGACGCCTCGCCCCGGCGGCGCGGCGTCGACCAAGAAGGCTCCGGCGAAGAACGCCGCGACCAAGAAGAGTGCTTCCGGTTCGCCGGCGGCGAAGAGTGCTTCCGGTTCGCCGGCGGCGAAGAAGGCCCCCGGTACACCGGCGGCCTCCACGGAGCTACCCGCGACAGCAGCCGCGGTGAAGGTGGTCAACGCATGAACGCTGAATTCATGGAGGCGCTGAGCGCGCTTGCCGTCGAAAAGGGCATCTCCACCGACACGTTGCTCGCCGCGCTGGCCGATGCACTCGAGTCGGCCTACAAGCGCATGCCGGGCGCGCACGAGTACGCCTGGGTCATCGTCGACCCCGACAGCGGCGACATCCGCGTCTTCGCCCAGCAGCTCACCGAGGACGGCGAGCCGGTCGGTGACGAGTTCGACGTCACGCCGAACGACTTCGGGCGCATCGCCGCCCAGACGTTCCGTCAGGTGATGATGCAGCGCATTCGCGAGGCCGAGCGCGAGCTCAAGTACGAGGAGTACGCGGGCCGCGAAGGCGACATCGTCACCGGCATGATCCAGCAGAGCGATGCTCGGTACACGCTGCTCGATCTCGGCCGCGTCGAGGCGCTGTTGCCCCAGGCCGAGCAGGTGCCCCACGAGCGTCCCGAGCCGAACACCCGGCTGAAGGCGTACATCGTCGAGGTGCGCCGCACGTCGAAGGGCCCGCAGATCGTGGTGAGCCGCACCCACCCAGGGCTCATCAAGCGCCTGTTCGAGCTCGAGGTGCCCGAGATCGCCGACGGCGTCGTCGAGATCAAGGCCTGTGCTCGCGAACCTGGGCACCGCACCAAGATCGCGGTCTGGTCGAACGACGGCAACGTCGATCCCGTCGGCGCCTGCGTCGGCGCCCGCGGCGCGCGGGTCCGCATGGTGGTCAACGAGCTTCGCGGCGAGAAGATCGACATCGTTCCCTACTCCGACGACCCGGCCGACTTCGTCATGAAGGCGCTCTCGCCGGCGAAGGTCAAAGAGGTCCGCATCGACGAGGAGACCGGCACGGCCGAGGTCATCGTCCCTGACTTCCAGCTGTCGCTCGCGATTGGCAAGGAAGGCCAGAACGCTCGCCTCGCGGCGCGCCTCACCGGTTGGCGCGTCGACATCAAGAGCGAGACGCAGCTGGCCGACGAGGAACAGGCGGCCGACGTCGACTGGGCAGAGGGCGAATGGGTGCTCGACCCGGCCACCGGCGAACAGGTGTGGCAACCCGCCGAGGGCGGGCCGTCGCTGAGCGCGCAGGAGTGGACCACCCCGGCGGAGCCGGCTGCACCGGCGGCCGAAGTTGCCGCTGCCGAACCGGCGGCCGAAATCGCCGACGAGGCTGCGGCCGAGGTGCCCGAGGTGGTCGAGCAGGCTGCCACGAGCGAAGGCGGCGACGCGTAGTCCCGCCCGATACCGGCCCGGTGCGCACGTGCATCGGGTGTCGCTCCGCCCAACCGGCTCGCGATCTGATCCGCATTACGCGACGCGCGGACGGTAGCCTCCTGGTTGGCGGTTCTTCCGCCGGTCGGGGCGTTTGGATCGGCCCGGCAGCGGCCTGTCTCGCGGCTTCCTCGGCGCAACTGCGCCGTGGACTACGAGCCGAGGTCACACCGCAAGCCGTGTCTGCGCTCGCCGCAGCATGGGAATCGATGTTGGCAGTCCGGGGACGGGTTGCCGAGCCGCCACCGGGCTGTTTCCGTGAACGTGGAAACGCCCGCCGCGGTCAGTGACTTCGTGCGATCGGCCACGACCGTGCGAGGATAGACAAGTGTGCGGACCTCGGTGTCCGCACCGCCGGAAGCACGTCACGTCCTGGGGTCCGCCACGACCGCGGAACACAGGCTCGACCGGCCAAGCAAGACAACAGAGGGCTGAGGACAGGACTTGCCAGCAAATATCCGCGTGTACGAATTGGCACGCGAACTGGGGCTCACCAACAAAGAGACGCTCGACCTGTGCCAGGCACTTGGCATCGGCGTGAAGAGCCACTCGTCGAGCATCGTCGATCCGCAAGCCGATCGCGTTCGCCGCAAGGCCGAGCGCGAAGGGCTCGTGCGCGACCAGCAGCCGGAAGAACCGCAGCCGGAGCCGAAGAAGAAGGCCGGGGCCAAGAAGGCCGACGCCGAACCGGCGCCCGCGGTCGAAGTCGCCGCGGCAGCTCCCGCCCTAGCAGCCCCCGCCGCCCCGGCGGCTGCCGCGCCGGCGCCTGCCGAGTCCATTGCCGCCCCCGCCGCGGTCTCCGCGGGCGCACCTGCGCCCGCGCCCACCGCCGCGCCGACCCCGCCACAAGGCGCGACCCCTGTCGCTCCGGCCCCGGCCCCGGCCCCGGCCACGCCGTCGTCCCTCGGCGAGGCACCCCGGCCGCCCGTGTCGAGTCGGCCCATGCCGCCGCGCCCGCCCGGGGTGGCGCCCCCGCGCCCGCCGGTGCCCGGTTCGTCTGCGCCTGGCTCCCGGCCGCCCGCTCCCGGTGCGCCCGCCCCGCGCCCACCCGCTCCCGGTAGCCCGGGCGCGCTTCCGCCGCGCCGAATCGTGTCGTCCGGCGGTGCCGATCCGGCCCGTCGCCCCGGTCCTGCCCCAGCCGGCCCGCCCCCGGGTGTCGCCGCCGCGTCGGCGTCGCCTGCCCCGAGCGCGCCCAGCGCGCCGTCGAGTGAACCACGGCGGCCGAACCGGCCCCTCGACCCGGGTTCGCGCGGTCCGCGTCCTGACGGCCCGCGTCCCGCGGGTCCCATGTCGTCCACCGGCAAGCCCATCCCTCCGCCCCCGGGCCCGCCCCGCTCGCAGACCGGTCGCCCGATCCCGCCGCCTCCGGGCCTCGGTGGTCGGCGCGCCGCGCCTGCGGGTCCCGGTACCCGCGGTCCTGGTGGCCCAGGTGGTCGTGGTCCCGGCGGTCCTGGTGGCCCGGGTGGCCCCGGTGGCCCCGGTCGCGGACCTGGCGGCCCCGGCGGTCGTCCCTTCGGTGGCGGCGGCGGTGGCCCAGGCGGCCCGGGCGGTGGCCCAGGCGGCCGTCCGTTCGGTGGCGGCCCCGGCGGTCCTGGTGGCCCCGGCGGTGCACCCGGTCGTGGTGGCCCCGGTGGCGGCCCTGGTCGTGGTGGCCCCGGCGATCGTCATCGTCAAGGTCAGCGGCGCAAGGGTCGTCGACGTCGTGTGCGCGAGGAACTGCAGCCGATGGGGCTGCCCACCTACACGCCCATGGACGCCGCCGTTCCCGATGGCGTCATCGTGGTCGAACGGGCCACGACGCCCCAGGACCTCGGCCCCAAGCTGAACCGCACGGCGGCCGACGTCGTCCGCTTCCTGATGCAGCAGGGCGAGATGGTCACGGCGACCCAATCGCTCACCGACGACATGATCGAGCTGTTCAGCGCGGAGATCGGCGCCTCCATCCGGCTCGTCGATCCGGGCCAGGAGCAGGAGATCGAGCTGCTCAAGCTGCTCGACGTCGAAGAAGACATCGACGACGACACCTATGAGTCCTATCCCGAGCGCGCCCCGGTCGTCACCGTCATGGGCCACGTCGACCACGGCAAGACCAAGCTGCTCGACCAGATCCGCAACGCGAACGTGGTCGCCGGCGAGGCCGGCGGCATCACCCAGCACATCGGTGCGTACCAGGTCGTTCGCGACGGTCGTGCCATCACGTTCATCGACACTCCGGGCCACGAGGCGTTCACCGCGATGCGCGCCCGTGGCGCTGACGCAACCGACATCGTGATCCTCGTGGTGGCGGCCGACGATGGCGTCATGCCCCAGACCATCGAGGCGCTGAACCACGCCAAGGCGGCTGAGGTGCCGATCGTCGTGGCGATCAAGAAGATCGACCGCGAGCAGGCCGACCCGCAGCGGGTCATGACCCAGCTCGCCGAACGTGGGCTCGTGCCCGAGGCGTGGGGCGGTGACACCATCATGATCGAGGTGTCGGCGTTGCAGAACCTCGGCATCGACGACTTGCTCGACAACGTGCTCGTCGTCGCCGACCTCGAGAACCTCCGGGCACCCGTCACGGGCCGCGCTCAGGGCGTCGTGCTCGAAGCGCACCTCGACATCGGTCGTGGGTCGGTGGCCACCGTGCTCGTGCAGAAGGGCACGCTCAAGGTCGGCGATCCACTGGTCGCGGGTTCGGCATGGGGCCGAGTCCGGGCGCTCATCAACGACCAGGGCAAGCAGATCAAGGTGGCCCCGCCATCGACCCCGGTCGAGGTGCTCGGGCTGTCCGACGTCGCCGCCGCGGGCGACCGGTTCGTCGTGGCCCCGAACGAGAAGGTCGGTTCCAAGGTCGCCGGCATCCGCGAGCACTGGAAGCGCGTGGCGAGCCTGGCTCGCGATGCCCACGCCATGGCCGGCGGCGCCAAGCTCGAGGACATCTTCGACCAGATCAAGGCCGGCGAGACCGCAACCCTCAACGTCGTCATCAAGGCCGACGTGACCGGTTCGCTCGAGGCGCTCACCGACAGCCTGCGGCGGCTCGAACGCCCCGACGTCAAGGTGGCGTTCATCCACCGTGGCGTAGGCGGCATCACCAAGAGCGACATCGAGCTCGCGGCCACGTCCAACGCCACGATCATCGGTTTCAACGTCCGTCCCGATCGCAATGCCCGCGAACTGGCCGAATCGCAAAAGGTCGAGATCCGCAGCTACGAGATCATCTACCAGGTCATCGAAGACGTGCAGAACGCCATGCTCGGCCTGCTCGCCCCGGTGTACGAGGAGATCGTCACGGGCGATGCCGAGGTGCGCGAGATCTTCAGCGTCCCGCGCGTCGGTCGGGTGGCCGGCTGCATGGTGCTCAACGGCACCATCGGTCGCGGGTCGAAGGTCCGCTTCCTCCGAGACGGCACGATCATCTGGAAGGGCGAGGTCTCGTCCTTGCGCCGCGGAAAGGACGACGTGCGCGAGGTCCATGCGGGCTTCGAGTGCGGCATCGGCCTCTCCGACTTCCAGGATCTGCGGGCGGGCGACATCATCGAGACGTTCGACCTCCGCGAGGTCCCGCGCTCCTGATCACGGACGACGCGGTTGCCACGAGCATGTGGCAACCGCTACAGTCCAACTAATCGAGCGCATTAGGTGCTCGTGCAACTTCACAAGCAAACGTCCTCGGGGTTGGGTGCAAGTCCCGACCGGCGGTGACCGGCTGATCCGCCTGGGTCCGTCGGAAGCCCGCGAACCTTGGCCCCGCTCGCGGGACCCGGGCCGATCAGGTGCAATTCCTGGGCCGACGGTCACAGTCCGGATGGGAGAGGGCGCCGGCTGACCACGCGGTTCGCGCGTTCTGGCGCGTCCGCGAGACCGTGCTGCGCGCGCTGTCCCGCTGCCCCCCGGGCGCGAGGAGGCGTCGCGGTGTTCACGGGCATCATCGAGGAACTGGGCCAGGTGCGCGAACGGTTCGCCGCGGGCGCATGCGAACGCTTCGTGATCGGCGCCACGACGGTGCTCGACGACGTGTCGCTCGGCGCGTCCATCGCGGTCAACGGCGCCTGCCTCACCGTGGTCGAGTGGGGCGACGACTGGTGGGCGGCCGATGCCGTGCCCGAGACGTTGCGGCGCACCAACCTCGGTGCGCTGGCCGTGGGCGACCGCGTCAACCTCGAACGACCGCTGGCCGCCGCCGCCCGCCTCGGCGGGCACATCGTGCTCGGCCACGTCGATGCCACGATCCCGCTGCTCGCTCGGCGCATCCTCGACCCTGCCTCGCCCGACACGGGCACCGTCGAGCTCACGTTCGGCCTGCCCACCGCGCTCGCTCCGTTCGTGGTCGAGAAGGGCTCGGTGGCCCTCGACGGCATCAGCCTCACGGTGGCCACCGTGGGCCGGGACGAACGCGGCCGGCACACGTTCGACATCGCCGTGATCCCGCACACACGCCAGGTGACCACGCTCGGCGTGCGCAACCCGGGCGACGTCGTGAACTTCGAAGCCGACTACCTGGCGAAGGTGGTGGCTCGGCTCGCCGAGCCCTACCGCGACGCGTTCTTCGGCGACATCCAGCAGGAGGGTCAGTCATGACCGAAATGGCACGTTTCCGCGCGGGGGCGCTCCGGGTCGAGGCCGCGGTCGCCGCCATCGCCCAGGGCGAGTTCGTGGTGGTGGCCGACGACGAGGACCGCGAGAACGAGGGCGACCTGATCATCGCCGCCGACGCGGTCACCGCCGAGAAGATCGCGTTCATGGTGCGCCACACCAGCGGCTTGATCTGCGTCGGCATCACCAACGAGCGAGCCGACGAGTTGCAGCTGCCGCTCATGGTGGCTCAGAACACCGAGGCCATGGGCACGGCGTTCACGGTGTCGATCGACCTGCGCGAGGGCACCTCCACCGGCATCTCGGCCGGCGACCGGGCCCGCACCATCCAGGCCCTCGCCGACCCCGACGTTCGACCCGAGGCGTTCGCTCGCCCCGGTCACATCTTCCCCTTGCGGGCCCGCCTGGGCGGGGTGCTGCGTCGCCCCGGGCACACCGAGGCCTCGGTCGACCTGGCCCGCCTCGCCCGGCGGTACCCGGCCGGTGCGTTGTGCGAGATCGTCAACGAGGACGGTTCCATGGCCCGGGGTGCCGACCTCGTGGCCTTTGCCGAGCGTCATGGGCTCGTCTACGTCACGGTGTCCGATCTGGTGGCCTACCGCCGCCGGTTCGAACCCCTCATCGAGCCGGTGGGCATGGCCCGCATCCCCACCCGCCACGGCGATTTCAAGGCCCACGCGTACCGTTCGGTCCTCGACAACGTCGAGCACGTCGCATTCGTCCGCGGCACCATCGTCGGTTCCGAGAACGTGTTGGTGCGCGTGCACTCCGAATGCCTCACCGGCGACGTGATCGGGTCGCTCCGCTGTGACTGCGGGCCGCAGCTCGACGCGGCGATGGCCCTGATCGCCGAGGAGGGCACCGGGGTGGTCGTCTACCTCCGCGGGCAGGAAGGTCGCGGCATCGGGCTCGGCCACAAGCTCCGGGCGTACGAGCTGCAGGACTGGGGCCACGACACGGTCGATGCGAACATCGCGCTCGGCCTGCCCGTCGATTCGCGCGACTACGGCGTCGGTGCGCAGATCCTCGCCGATCTCGGCGTGACCACCATGCGGCTGCTCACCAACAACCCGGCGAAGTACAGCGGACTCGCGTCGTACGGCCTCGAGATCACCGGCCGCGTGCCGATCGAGATCGAACCGAACCCCGAGAACGCCCGCTACCTCGAGACCAAGCGGGAACGCATGGGCCACACCCTGCAGGTGCACGAGGGCGGCGCGAAGCTCAAGGAGGCCAACGGATGATCGTGCACGAAGGCAACCTCAACGGTGCGGGCATTCGCCTCGGCATCGTGGCGGCCCGGTTCAACGAGACCGTGGTTCGCACGCTGGTCAACGGCGCCGTCGACGTCGCCCGGCGTGCCGGCGTGGCCGACGACGCCATCGAGCTCGCCTGGGTGCCCGGCGCGTTCGAGATCCCCGTCGTGGCGGCCGCGCTCGCGGCGAGCGGGCGGGTCGACGCCGTGCTGTGCATCGGCGCCGTCATTCGCGGCGACACCCCGCACTTCGACTACGTCGCCGGGCAAGCGGCCAGTGGCGTGGCCAAGGTGGGTCTCGACACCGGCGTGCCGGTGATCTTCGGCGTGCTCACCACCGACACCGCCGAACAGGCCGAAGCCCGCGCCGGCGGCAAGGCCGGGAACAAGGGCGCCGATGCGGCGTTCGCCGCGATCGAGACGGTCAACGTCTTGCGCACGCTGCAGGGCTGACCGAGATCTGCAGCAGCTGGATCCTCTGACGCGTGGCGCACCGGCGGGCGTAGCCTGGCCAGCCCATGCATGTGCTCGCGGTCGCTGTTGATCTGCATCTTCCGTCGTGCCTGTCGCTCAAGGCGAAGCGTGCGGTGCTGCGACCGATCCTCGAAGGGGTCCGGGCGCGCTACCCCGTGGCCATCGCCGAGACCGAGTGGCAGGACACCTGGCAGCGCTCCCAATTGGGAATTGCCGCGGTGTCGTCGAGCGCGCGGGTGGTACAAGAGATCGTGGACGACGTCGAACGGTTCGTGTGGTCCTTTCCCGACATCGAAGTGACCGACGTTCGCCGTCACTGGCTCGAAGAGGACTGACCATGGCACCGCCCCGCAGACGCCGCACCACCAGCTCCGCCCGGGGCTACGACCGCGCCGATCGCCTCAGCGAGCTCCTGCGCGAGATCATCGCCGAGACGCTCGACCACATCGACGACGACCGGCTGCAGTTGGTCACCGTCACCGCGGTAGAGGTCGATCGTGAGCTCGAGCACGCCAAGATCTATTACACGTGCCTCGACGGGAACGATCTCGCCGACGACGTGGTCGAGGCCTTCGCCGAGCAGCGCGGTCGCGTGCGCAAGGCCATCGGTGCGCAGGCCAAGGTGCGCCGCGTGCCCAACCTGACGTTCCTCCCCGACAACGTTCTGCGCAGTGCGCAGCGCATCGAGGCGATCCTGGCCACGATGCCCCGCCTACCCGACGATCCCGAACCCGCGCCGGCCGACGTCGTCGACGCGACCGACGGCGACGCGGACGCCGGCGACGACACCCCCGATGGCCGCTGAGCTCCACGGGTTCGCGGTGGTCGACAAGGCCGCCGGTTGGACCTCGCACGATGTCGTCGCGAAGTCGCGCGGCATCCTGCGCACCCGCAAGATCGGCCATGCCGGAACCCTCGACCCCGACGCCACGGGCGTGCTCGTGCTGGGCGTGGGGCACGCGACACGGCTGCTGAAGTACTGCACCGCGTTCGGCAAGTCGTACGTGGGCGAGATCGTGTTCGGCGTCGAGACCTCCACGCTCGACGCCGCCGGCGATGTCACCGCGACCCACGATATGCGCTCGATCACGGCCGACGCCGTGCGCGAGGCGACGCATCGTTTCGTCGGCCACATCGAGCAGATCCCGCCGATGGTGAGCGCGGTCAAGATCGACGGCAAGCGTCTGCACGAACTGGCGCGACAGGGCATCGAGGTCGAACGAGCACCTCGCCCGGTGCAGGTCTCGCGCTTCGTCGTCGAGGAGCTCACGCCCGACGCGGACGGCAACCCGGTGTATCGGTGCGAGGTCGACTGCTCGTCGGGCACCTACATCCGCACGCTCGCCGCCGACCTCGGCGCAGCGCTCGGCGGTGGCGCACACCTGCGCGCGCTGCGGCGCACCGCGGTCGGTTCGTTCACGCTCGCCCAGGCCGTGCCGCTCGAGGCGCTCAGCGTCGACCACGTCGTCTCGCCGGCGTTCGGCCTGAGCTCCTTCGGCTTGCACGAGGTCGGCCCGGCCACAGCGGCGCTCATCGCGAACGGCCGCGTGCTGGCCCTCGACGACCTCGGCGTGCACGGCACCGGTCCGTGGCCGCTGTGCGACGTCGAAGGCAATCTGCTGGCCGTCTACGAGCAGCACCACGGCACCACGGCCAAGCCCTCTGTGGTGCTCCCCGCTGCCCCCACACCGGCGGGGCGCAGCGCCGACCCCCAGGGCAGCTAGCGTCGGCACCCATGCAGGTCTTGCACGATCGCCGCGATCGGCTCGCGCCCGACGCGGCGACCGCGATCAGCATCGGCGTCTTCGATGGCGTCCACCTGGGTCACCAGCACGTGCTCCGGCAGCTGCGAGCCGAGGCCCGACGGCTCGAGGTGGCCACCGCGGTCGTCACGTTCGACACGCACCCGGCGTTGGTCCTGCGCCCCGAGAGCGCGCCGCGCCTGTTGACCACGTTGCCCCAGAAGCTCGAGCTGCTCGCGGCCAACGGCGTCGACGTCGTGTACGTGGTTCACTTCGATCAGGAGCGTGCCGACACCACCGCCGAGGAGTTCGTGAGCGAGGTGTTCGTCGATTCGTTGCGGGCCCGGGCCATCGTGGTGGGGGAGGACTTCCACTTCGGCAAGGACCGTCGGGGCACGGTCGCTCGGCTCCGCGAGCTCGGCGCCGATGCGGGTTTCGTCGTACGGGGGCTTGAGCTCATCCGTCACGCGCCGGGCGCACTCGAGCCCGTCACGTCCACCGCGGTGCGGCGCGCGCTCGCGGGCGGCGACGTCACCGCCGCATCCGCGATGCTCGGCCGCCCGTACGAGCTGCGTGGGGTCGTCGTCGCCGGGGCGGGCCGAGGCGCACCGCTCGGCTTCCCGACCGCCAACATCGACGTGCCCGCACAGATGGCCTGGCCGGCCGACGCGGTGTACGCCGGCTGGTATGACCGACCCGACGGGTCGCGCTGGCCGGCCGCCATCAACATCGGGCGCCGCCCCACGTTCGTCGAGCACGCGGCCACGTCGGTGATCGAGGCCCATCTGATCGGCTGTGCCGCCGATCTGCTCGGCGAACACGCGCAACTGAGCTTCGTCGAACTGCTCCGTTCCGAACAGCGCTTCAGCGATGCCGCAGCGCTCGTCGCCCAACTCGAGCGCGACGTCGACGTCGTGCGATCGGTGTTGGGTGGAATCGCGTCCTGATCGGCCGCGCAGCAGCGCCCCGCGGGGTCCGCTTGCGGCGGCAGTCGTGGTCGGCCGAGTTGCTGGCGATGGCGCGCGCGGCTCGCCGGCTCGATCCGGAGCAGCCGGCGGTGTCGCGCGCCAAGCTCGACGCGTGGGTGCTCGTGGCCGCGATCGGGGTCGCGGCCACGTTGGCGGTGGCCATGGTGGCGCTCGTCGATGCCGACGGCGGCGTGGTGCTCGTGGCGTTGGCCGTGGTGGCGGCCGGCGCCTACCGCTCGTTCGCGCGCCGCTTCGGGACCAGCGGCGGGGCCGGCTTGTAGTCGGCGCGGGCCTCGATGATCAGCTCGTGCGCGCGGGCGCGGTCGCCCCACGAGCTGGTCTCGGTGGACTTGCCGGGTTCGAGCGCCTTGTAGACCTCGAAGAAGTGGTCGATCTCCGACCGCAACAACGCCGGCAGGTCGTCGAGGTCCTGCACGTGGTCCCAGCGAGGGTCGCCGTAGGGGACGGCCATGATCTTCGCGTCGGGGCCGGCCTCGTCTCGCATCTCCATGACGCCGACCGGGCGGGCCCAGACGTGCACACCAGGGAACACCGGCTCGTCCATGAGCACGAGGATGTCGATCGGGTCGCCGTCGCCGGCGAGCGTCAACGGGATGAACCCGTAGTTCGCGGGATAGCGCGTGGCGGTGAACAACATGCGGTCGAGCCACACCTGGCCGGTGTCGTCGTCGATCTCGTACTTGTTGCGTGAGTCGCGTGGGATCTCGATGACGACCTCGACGCGGTGGGGGTACTCGGGGCCTGGCTTGTGACCGATGGAACTCATTGTGCTGCCTCGGGTTGTGCTCGACCGGCCACGGTAGCGACCATGGCCCTGAGGGCGGTGGTTCTCGGGCCAGACGAGCCAAGTCGCACACCGCCCGGGCCCCGGTCGGAGGTCCGGACCAGCGTGGCTGGTACCATTCCGGGGTCGTGCGAACGCACGTCTGCTCCGGGTGTCGCCTCGACGCACTCTGGGGCCGGGTCCTATGCCCACCTCGACGAAAGAGACTTGTTCCTCCATGGCCGAAAACCTGCCCCCGAAGTCCGCAACGATTGCGGCCCACGGCCTGCACGCTTCCGATACCGGGTCTCCCGAGGTGCAGATCGCGCTCCTCACGGATCGCATCAACCACCTCACCGAGCACCTCAAGGCCCACAAGAAGGATCACCACAGCCGG
>JBKJKR010000249.1:0-4238 GCA_046597135.1 Acidimicrobiales bacterium
TGCTCGCCCGACTGACCGCGACCGAGCGTGCCGCGATTGATCTCGGGCTGCAACGACTGCTCGGCGCCTTCGAGGACGATCGCGCCGAACAACGCTGAACGACCCGAATTCCGACCCGACCATTTGCATCACTCGCACCGAGGACCGGCAATGACCACGATCCACCACTTCGCCGACATCCACTGGCACGTCCCGCCGACCGATCCGGCCGACCTCGACCTCGACCTCGAGGCGCCCGCGGACGGACCCGGCCGCAAGTTCCTCGCCCAGGGCGAGGGCGGTTTCTGGACGCAGATGGTCCGAATCCCTGCCGACTTCGCGGCCCCGTCGCATGCGCACAACCACGCCGAGGTCTTCATGGTCACGGCCGGCAGTTGCACCTTCAACGGTGAGGTGATGCAACCGCTCGATCTCACGGTGGTCGAAGCCGACGAGCCCTATTCGTTCACGGCCGGCCCCGACGGCGTGCAGTTCCTCGTGGTGCGCGGCAACAAGGCGGTGTTCATCGCGAAGTGATCGCGGTCGCGACGCGTCGGCTCAGACCGGGCGATCGCCCTTGATCGCCACGCGGTGCAGGATGCGGCGCTCGTTGTAGTCCGGTACCGCGTAGTGCTGACACACGCGGTTGTCGAGGAAGACCACGGTCGACTCGTCCCACGTGACGCGGCAGTGGAACTCGAGTCGCTTCACGTGTTCGTAGAGGAACCGCAGGATCGCGTCGCTCTCGGCCTCGCTCATGCCCACGATGTGGGTGGTCGAGTTCGGGTTCACGAACAGCACCTTGCGGCCCGTCTCGGGGATGGTGCGCACCACGGGGTGCTCGACCGGCGGATGGCGCCGCTGCAGCTCTTCCACGCTCGTGGAGAGGTGACCGTACTTCACGCCCTTGGTGGCCGACTTGGTGACGTCGTGCACTGCGGTGAGCTCGTCGAGCATGCGCCGGAACGGCGCGGCGAGCGCGTCGTAGGCCGCACCCATGCTGGCGAACGCGGTGTCGCCGCCCGCCGAGGGCGCCTTGACGAGGTGCAGGATCGAACCGAACGGCGGCTCGGCCGTGTACGTGTTGTCGTTGTGCCAGTCGTCGGCGCCCTGCCCGAGCGCGTTGGTCTGGTCGACCACGTTGATCTCGGGCCACGGGGTGTGCTTCGTGCGCACCGGCGGCTCCTTGACCTCACCGAAGTACTTGGCGAAGCGGATGTGGTGCTCGGGCGTGATCGCCTGGTCGCGGAAGCACAGCACCTCGTGTTCGAGCAGTGCCTTGCGGATGCCGGCCACGTCGTCGTCGTTCAGTGGCTCGCAGAGATCGACTCCCGAGATCTCGGCGCCGAGCACGCCGGTGAGGCGGCGAACGGTGATGCTCATCAGTCGGTCACCTCGGTGATCTGGTAGGGGTTCCCCCACTGGTTGACGTGGGCGATCTCGTCGAGCGGCTTGCGCCGTGGCTTGCCGAGCGGCTCGTCGCCGTAGCCGAAGAACACGCAGGCCTCCATGAAGATGTTCTTCGGGATGCCGAGGATCTCCTTGATCTGCTCACGGCGCAGGAAGAAGAACGTCGCGAAGAGCGAGTCGACCCCGAGCGCGCGGCCGGCGAGCATCATGTTCTGGCACGCCTGGAAGAGGCTCACCCCGCGACCGCCGGGGATCTCGCGGGTCTCGCGCAGCGAACCGTCGGGCAGCGTCTCGTACTCGCCCTTGAGGCGGATGCCGCGCTCGGGGTTCCAGCACACGACCACGATCGCCGGCACCTTGTCGATGTTCTCGACTGCCGCGTGGCCGGTGATCGGGCGTCCGACCCCGTCGACGAGCTGTTCCTTGGTCTGCGAGCGCTCGGCGTCGATGGTCGAGAAGCCGATCACCATCTCGTCCTTGATGCGCTTCTTGAGCTCGGCGTCGGTGACGAGCAGGAACTCCCACGGCTGCGTGTTGCCGGAGCTGCACGCCATGGTGCCGGCTTGCAGGATCTGGTCGAGCACCTCGGGTGGCACCGGGCGGTCGTGGTAGATGCGCGTGGCGCGCAGCGAGTAGATCGCTTCGAACACGGGCATGGATGCGTCGCTGGGCTTCACGCGGCGCGGGGCGGCAACGGTGTCGGTCATGCGTGGTCGTCCTCGGTGGGTCGGTGGGTCAGATCGAGTAGAGGCGGCGCGCGTTGTCGCGCAGCACGGCCCGGCGTTGCGCGTCGTCGAGTGCGTCGGTGTCGAGCAGCTCTTTCGTCGCGCCGGGGAACGTGCCGTCGCCATGCGGATAGTCGGACGCGAACACGACGGAGTCGGGGTACGCGGCGAGCACGGCGTCGAGCACCGGTTCGGCTTCTTCGACCGAGACGAAGCACTGCCGGCGGAAGTAGTCGGACGGCCGCATCGACAGCTTGGCGTTGCGGTAGCCGAACACCTCGAGGTGCTCGTCGAGTCGGTGCAGGTAGTACGGCACCCAGCCGGCGCCGCACTCGAGGAAGGCCACCTTGAGCTGTGGGTGACGTTCGAGGATGCCGAAGCCGATGAAGCTCGTGACGTTCATGATCTGCTCGGCCGGGAAGTGCACTGCGTGCATGGTCGTGAAGTCGTCGTCGAACCGGTCGCGCAAGTACGGATCGGGGACGGCCCCGTTGAGGCCGGGGTGGATCGCGATTGGCAGGCCGGCGTCAGCCAGGTACGACCACAGCTGGTCGTAGCCGGGGTCGTGCACCGCGGGCAGGCCCACGATGCGCTCGGGCCTGCGCCACACGCCACGGAAGCCGAGCTGCTCGATGCAACGCTTCGCTTCGGCGAGGGCGTCGTCGGGATGGGTCATCGGCAACGTGCCGATGCCGACCAGTCGGTCGCGGTCGAGCGTGCAGTAGTCGGCGAGCCAGTCGTTGATGGCCCGGCACAACGCGAGGGCGGGCTCACGTTCGCGCACGCCCTGGATCATCAGGCCGTAGGTGGGGTAGAGGACCGCGGTGGCGATGCCCTCGATGTCGAGATCCGCGAGGCGCGCCGTCGGGTCGTTGCCGCCGTTGGCGACGACGACGGGTGCTGCGCCGGCGATGGCTCCGTCGACGGAGGTGTCGAGCGTGGTGCGACCGGGCGCGCCCACCGTGGTCGGGTCGGCGTGGATGCGAAAGCCGAGCTCGTCACCGCACGCGTAGCGGAAGTGGTCGTCGTACGCGACCACGCGCGGGACGTAGGAGCGGTAGCGAGGGTCGAGGAAGTCGGTGAAGCACGCCTCGGGCTCCACGATGTGGCCATCGGCGTCGATGATCCACGGCTTCTCTGCCGGTGTGGGTTGGGTGCTCATGATCGCCCCGGTCGGACGACGTGGCCGGCGAGCTTGCCGGTGGGTTGGAGGTCGACGATGGTGGCGACGCCGTTGACGAAGGTGGCCTCGACACCGACCGGCCAGGCCTTGAAGCGGCCGGCTCCGCCGGGCAGGTCGCGCACGTATTCCTTGCGACCCGCGTCGATGGTGTGGGGGTCGAACACGAAGATGTCGGCGCGCTTGCCCACCTCGAGCGTGCCGCGGTCTTGGAAGCCGAGCAGTGCGGCGGGGATCTGGGTGATGTTGCGGATGCCGTCCTCGAGGGACCAGCGACCGCGGTCGAGCACCCAGTTGCGCAGGTACCAACTCGACCAGTCGGCCCCGTCGTCGCGGGCGAGGTGCGCACCGCCGTCGGACGTTCCGATGAGCATGCGCGTGTCCATCTGCGCCTCGCCGACCGCCGCGGTCCACTCGGGCGTCTCCCAGCTCCAACGGCACTCAGTGGCAAGGTCCTCGGCGAGCGCAAGGTCGAGTAACACGTCGGCGGGTGCCTTGCCGGTCTCGGCGGCGAGCGACTCGATGGTGCGCCCCTGCCAGCCGGCGTTCTCGGGTCGCGCCGCGTGCGCGACGGTGATCTGGTTCCACAGCGGCGGTGGGGTGGTGGTGCCCTTGGCCGGGTCGCGGTTGTAGTTCTCGACCGCGAACCGCAGCTCGTCGCGCGCCGACGGGTCGCGCAGCAGCGCCACGCGCTCGGCGTGGGGCAACTGCAGCATGCGGTTCCACGAAGGCACGGCGAGGAAGTGGAAGCACATCTCGTTCAGCTGCAACGGCCGGTCGGGCGGCCGGGCGATGAGGATCGAGTACACGGGAGCACCGAGGCCCGTGGCCCGATCGAGGAACGCTTGGGCGCGGTCCCACGTGGCGGTGGGCGCGTCGACCTTGTTCCGACCACCCAGGCCTTGGATGATGATCGGTAGGCCGCTCGCGAGGCCCAGTTCGAT
>JBKJKR010000277.1:0-5296 GCA_046597135.1 Acidimicrobiales bacterium
TCGGGGCCGCGGATCTCGATGGTGGCATCGACGCCGTCGACGCGAACACCACGCTCGTCGACGTCGATGCGGGCGTTCTCCGCGATGTCAGCCACTCGGTCCTCGTCCTCGATGTCGACGCCACCCGAGATCGCCGCGAAGGCAACCGCGCGATACATGGCGCCGGTGTCGAGGTACTCGAGACCGAGTCGGCGCGCGACCGCGCGCGCCACCGTGGACTTGCCCGACCCCGCGGGGCCGTCGATCGCGATGACCTGCAACGGTGGGAACGCGTCCGGTTTGCTGCTCATCACGAACCCTCCAAGGTGCGACGCCACAGGTCGACGAAACCGGGAAGCGTCTTGTTCGTCGTGGCCACATTCTCCACCAGCACCCCCGGCACCACGAGACCGAGCACCGCGGCCGCAGTGGCCAGGCGATGATCGTCGTAGGTGTGGAACGTCGCCCCATGCAACGGACCGGGGCTGATCTCGAGTCCGTCGGCCAGCTCGCTCACGTTCGCGCCCATGGCGCACAGCTCGGCCGCGAGCGCCGCGAGACGATCGGTTTCGTGCAGGCGAAGGTGTGCAATGCCCCGCAAGGTCGATGAACCGTTGGCGACGGCGCACACCGCGGCGATGACGGGAGCGAGCTCACCGACCGCGTGCAGATCGGCGTCGATACTAGTGATCGCGCCGACGCCCGGGCCGGTCGCGACGAGCGTGTCGGCGTCGAACGCGAACGTGCCGCCCATGGCACCGAACAGTTCGCGCAACGAGTCGCCGGCTTGTGTGGTGACACGCGGCCAACCGGGCACCCGCACCGTGCCACCGGTGACCATGGCCGCAGCGAGGAACGGTGCCGCGTTCGAAAGATCGGGTTCGATCGAGACGGTTCGCCCCGCGACGACGCCGGGCGCAACCGCCCATCGGTCGGGCCGCGACGTGTCGACCACGACACCCGCATCACGCAGCATGGTGACGGTCATGTCGATGTGCGGCTGCGACGGCACCGGAGCGCCGCGGTGCAACACCTCGACGCCGTCGGCGTAGCGCGCGCCCGCGAGCAACAGCGCGCTGACGAACTGGCTCGACGATGACGCGTCGATTCGCACCGTGCCGCCGCGCACCGCTCCTGTGCCGTGCAACGTGAACGGAACGGAATCACCGGTGACCGAGACACCGACCGAGCGCAGGGCCTGCAGCACCTCGGTGATCGGTCGGTCGCCGGCGCGGGCGTCGCCCCGGAACGCGACCTCGCCCGACGCGAGCGCAGCGACGGGCGGCACGAACCGCATGACCGTGCCCGCGTTGCCGACGTCGATCGAGCCGCCGTGCAACGACGCCGGGGTCACCAACCAGTCGAGCGACGGTGCGTCGATCACCGACACGCCGAGCGCGCGCAACGCCCCGGCCATGAGCTCGGTGTCGCGGGCCCGCAGTGGACGGCGGATGGCGCTCGGCGCGTCGGCAAGTGCGGCGAGCACCAAGGCGCGGTTGGTCATCGACTTCGACCCGGGCAGCACGACCGTGGCCGTGACCGGACTGCTCGCGAGCGGTGCCGGCCAGAGCTCGTGCTCGGTCATGGGAGCGGCTGTGCCGACGGACGGTAGCCCTTGGCGATGAGTCCGCCCCGCAAGAGGTCGGTGCGCGACGTGTCGATGACCACGATCACCACGCCACGGTTGCCTTCGGCGGAGTGCGCGATCTCGATGTCGTACACGTCGACGCCGAGCTCGGCGGCGAGCGTCGTGATCTCGGCCAGCACGCCGACCCGATCGGGTACCGGGATTCGCAGCTCGCTGAGCTGCGCCGGCCGGGCGCCGCCACGAACGGGGATGTTCTGGCGCGCCTCGCGTGCGGCGACCAGCGCGGCGAGCAGCACCTCGCGGTCGCCGGCGGCCACCGCGGCGCGCATGCGCTCGAGGCCTGCGATGAGCCCCGACAACGTGTCGACGATGGCGTCGCGGTTCTCGGCGCAGATGTCGGGCCAGATCGCCGGATGCCCCGACGCGATGCGGGTCATGTCGCGAAAGCCGCCTGCCGCGAGGCGCAGCAGCGCCGCGTGGTCCTCGCCGCGCGACGCCGCGAGACCCATGAGCGTGACCGCGGTGAGATGCGGCACGTGGGACACGACGGCCACGAGCGCGTCGTGACGGTCAGGCGGGAGCGAGACCACGTCGGCACCGAACGACGAGATCACCGAACGAACGTCGGCCAGCGCTTGATCGTCGGTGGCGTCGGTCGGGGTGAGGACCCACACCGCACCTTCGAACATGTGCGCGTTGGCACCGTCGAGGCCGTCCTGTTCCGACCCGGCCATGGGGTGCCCGCCGAGGTACCGATGGTCGTCGACCGCCTTGACCACCGGCGCCTTCACGCTGCCGACATCGGTGACGAGCCCTCGCGTCTTCGCGAGCGCCTCGGTGACCGCGTCGGCGACGGCCAGCACCGGCACCGCGACGAACGTGATGTCGCTCAGCGGATCGAGGCCGGCTTCGTCGATGGCCCCGATGCGCAGGGCCTGCTCGACGCGGCGGGGATCACGATCGACACCCGACACGTGCCAACCACGTTCGCGCAACGCCAAGCCGATGCTGCCACCGATGAGACCGGTGCCGTAGATCGACGCACGCTTGGCGGACACGAGGGCGCTCATCCGGGCAGATCGTCGCGGAGCCCGGCGGCACCCTCGAGGTAGACGTGCCGGAGCTCTTGGCGCGACTTGTCGGTCTCGAGGTGGGCCAGCACACGGATGCACAACGGGGTCGAGCCCACCACGGGGATCTCCTGTGCACACATGAGGGGCACGTCGCCGAGGCCGATCTCGCGAGCCGCGGCAGCCGGGAAGCACGAGCGGATGTCCTCGGTGACGGTGAACAGCAACGAGATCAGGTCATCGTGGTCGACGTCGTTCCGGCGCCACATCTCGGCGAGGAGCGCGATGACCCGAGCGAAGACCTCGTCGCGGGTATCGGCTGCCACAGTGGTGGCGCCGCGGAGGGCACGAACAGGTCGGGACACGGAGCGAGATCCTACTGCTCGACGCTTGCGGCACGTTCGAGCGTGCGCACCTCGTCGACGGTGAGGGCACGCCACGCCCCGGGTTCGAGGGACGCGTCGCGAAGCGGTCCGATGCGGGTGCGCACCAGGCGTTGCACGGGATGCCCGACGGCCTCGCACATGCGGCGGACCTGGCGGTTGCGACCCTCGTGGATGACCACCTTGAGCAGGGACGGGGCGACGGCCGAGACCTTGGCCGGCGCGGTGATGCCGTCGTCGAGGGCGACACCCTCGCGGAGGATGCGCAACGTGCCCCGAGTCGGTTCGCCCTCGACCTCGACCAGGTACTCCTTCTCGACGCCGAACGACGGATGCGTGAGCCGATGCGTGAGCTCCCCGTCGTTGGTGAGGAGCAGCAGGCCCTCGGTGTCGGTGTCGAGCCGGCCCACGGGATACACCCGGGCGTCGTCGGGCACCAGCTGGACCACGGTCGGGCGACCCTGCGGATCGGCGGCGGTGGACACCACGCCACGCGGCTTGTTCAACAGGTAGTAGACGAGCCCAGGGGCCACGCCGATGACGACGCCGTCGACCGCGACCTGATCGGCGGCGGTCTCGACCCGACGCCCGAGGATGGCCACCTCGCCGTTGACCGTGACGCGCCCTTCTTCGATGAGCTCCTCGCACGCGCGACGCGATCCCAGACCGGCCTGGGCGAGCACCTTTTGGAGCCGCTCACCCTCGTACAGGATCATGCGGGTTCGTTCGGCGACGCGACCGGCACCGGTTCGTCGTCGGCCCCGGTGACCGATGCGTCCGGCGCGTCCGACACGTCCGGCGTGTCCGACGCCGGGGTCGGTGCGTCGGACGGCACGTCGTCGGTGACGCGCAACGTGCGCTCGAGCTGTTCGACCACGTCGGCACCCGGCACGAACGCACCGAGCGCCGGCAGCTGATCGACGGTGTCGAGACCCAGCCGTTCGAGGAAGGTCGGCGTGGTGCCGAACAAGACCGCGTTGCCGGGGCCCGGGTCGCGACCGACCTCGGTGATGTACCCACGGCCCTGCAAGGTGCGCATGACGCCGTCGACGTTGACGCCGCGGATCGACGCGACCTGGGCGCGCGAGATCGGCTGCTTGTACGCCACGATGGCCAGCGTCTCGAGGGCGGCGGCCGACATGCGGGCGCTCTGGCCTTCGAGCACGAACCGCTCGACGTAGGCCGCTTGGTCGGGGTGACTCTGGTACCGATAGCCGCCGGCCACCCGCACCAGCACGAACCCGTGACCGGCTTCCTCGTAGCGGGCCGCCAGGTCGGCGCAGAGCTGCTCGACGGTGGCCACCGGGATCTCGCAGACCTGCGCGAGCAGGTTCGGCTCGATGGGCTGATCGGCCACCATGAGGATGGCCTCGATGGCCCGGCGCGCCTCGTTGACGCGACGTCCGTCGTCGACGCCATGTGTCGCGAGGCCGAGCGTCTCGTCGATGCGAGGCTCGTCGTCGCTCGGGCGGTCTTCAGCGTTCACGGCTCATCCTTCGTACGCGTCGACCGAGGCCAGGTCGGGCTCGAGATGCTGGCCCGCGGTCCACTCGATCTCGATCTCGCCGAAGTTCGACGCCTGCCCGAGATCGACGTGGCCCTGCTTGTACAGCTCGAGCAGCGCGAGGAACCGTACGACCACTTCGAGACGATCGACGAATGGTGCGGTGAGCGCGCGGAACGTGGTCTTGCCCAAACGCGGCAGCTCGTCGGCCAGCTCGACGATGGCCTCGGCCACCGACAGACGGATGGTGGCCACGTGGTGCAGGTCGACCGTGGGCACCGGCTTCGGGGTGACCGCCCGCAGGTACGCGGCCCGCAACTTGGCGCCGGTGACCCCCGCCATGAGGTCGGGGGTGAGCTCGAGGAACGGCTCCTCGAGACCGGCCGTACGGGGGAACGACCGCGACGCCTCGGTGGCCAGCCGTTCGAGCTCGCGCGCCGCGTCCTTGAAGGTCTTGCACTCGAGCAGGCGCGCCAGCAGGAAGTCGCGCTCTTCCCAGAGGGCCAGCTCGTCGTCGAGATCGAAGCGCTCGTCGTCGGGCAGGAGGCGGCGGACCTTGAGCTCGATGAGGGTCGAGGCGATGAGCAGGAACTCGGTCGCGACCTCGAGGTTGCAGGTCTGCATGGCGTCGAGCTCGGCCAGGTACGCGTCGACGATCGCGGTGAGCGAGACCTCGTAGAGGTCGACCTGATCCTTGAGGATGAGGTGGAGCAGCAGATCGAACGGGCCCTCGTAGACCGGCGTCTGCACCGCGAATGACATGGATGTAACC
>JBKJKR010000283.1:0-6269 GCA_046597135.1 Acidimicrobiales bacterium
GTCGCGCACCGCGAGGTTGTTCGCCGTGCCGAGGATGCCGGAGGTGACGAACACCCCTTGCGAGATCAGGTCGTTGACGTTCTTGACCGTCTTCTCGGGCTCGTAACCGTCATCGAGTGCGACCAGCTTGAGCTTGCGGCCGTTGACCCCGTTGAGCTCAGCGTTGGCGTAATCGAAGTACGCCTGGATGCCCGTGGTCAACAACGAGAAGGTCGCGGCCGAGCCGGTCTTCGGCACGCTCTGGCCGATCAGGATCTCGGTCGCGCTCACGCCTTGGTCGGCCTTGTAGTCGCTCGGACAATCCTTCTTGATGTCGACCCCCAGCGCGGCCAGCGGATCGGCCGCCGCCGTGGTGGTGGACGCAGCACCGGTGCCGGTGGCCGAGCCGCCGGTGGACGCCGTCGATGCCACCGTCCCGGTACTGCCGGTGTCGGTGGCGGTGTCCGTACCGCCGTCGTCCCCGCACGCAGCGGCCAGCAGACCGAGCATGGCCAACCCCGCTGCGAATCGAACCGTGCGATGTGCCCTCACGTTCCCCTCCTCATGCCCCGCAAAGGGCGATCGAGTTCCCTCTCAGTGGTTACCGATCGGTAAGTTCCTCACCAGCATCGCGCACCGTTGCGCTCGCCGCCGGTGAAACCTCAGCTGGTACAACTGCAACGACCGCCGTGCGGATGCGCCTGAGCAGACCCGCCACCCCAGAGGGATAGAGCGCGATGATCCCGATGAGCACTACCCCGTAGACCGCACCGGCAAGCGTGCCGTCGCCCCAGTCCTTCGCCCAGTCGGGCAGGAAGATCACGAGCAGTCCGCCGAGCAACGATCCGGGCAACGACGCCATGCCCCCGATCACCACACCGGTGAGCAGCTCGATCGAGCGGTTCAACGAGTACGCACTGCCGGTCGCGTTGGTCACCGTGAACATGAACAGCGAGCCGGCGATGCCCGCGTACGCCGCGCTGATGCCGAACGCCAGCACCTTGTGACGGGCGATGTCGACGCCACTGACCTCGGCGCCGATGGCGTTGTCGCGGATCGCGACGAGCGCCCGACCACTGCGGCTGGAGATCATGTTGCGGGCGATGAGGAAGAGCACAGCGGCGAACGTGACGATCACCATGTACACCCAGATGTAGCCGTCCTCGCGAGCGCGCAGGCCCGTCCAGCTCGGCGCGTTGAGTCGGATGCGTCGCACCGGGATGTTCTTGCCGTTCGATCCGCCGGTGATGGACTCGAGCTTGTTCACCAGGTTCGGGAAGATCGCTGCGAGACCGAGCGTGGCCAGTGCCAGGTAAAGCCCTTTCAACCGCAGCGCGGGGATGCCGACGAGCACACCCACCGTGAAGCACAGCACCGCGGCCACCGGGATGGTGGTGAAGTACGACCACGAGTGGTCGGCCACCAGGATCGCCGTGGTGTACGCACCGACGCCCATGAACGCGCTGTGGCCGAGCGACAGCTGCCCCGAGTAACCGGTGACGATGTTGAGTCCGAGGATCGCGATCGAGAACGCCGCGGCCTGGCTGAAGAGCACCACATTGGTCTGGGAGAAGACCTTGGGTATCGCGACGATGACCGCGAACAGCACCACCCAACCGGCGAGCTGATAGACGCGGTGACCGGTCGAACCGGCGCGGAGGCGGAAGGGCGCGGCCATCACACGCGCTCCACCGAGCGACTGCCGTAGAGGCCGGTCGGGCGGAACAGCAGGACGACGATGATGAGGGCGAGCGCAGTGGTCTGGGCGAGCTCGCCGCCGATGCGCGAGATGTAGCCGCCCGCCATGGTCTCGACGAGGGCCACCAGGAACCCACCGACGATGGCGCCGCCGAGGCTGTCGAACCCGCCGAGGGTGACCGCGGCGAACGCGTAGATGAGCAGCGGCAACATCAGGTTGGCGTCGATCGTTCCCTGCTTGCTCGCCGCGATGATGCCGGCGAACGCGCCGACGGCCGCCGCCAACGCCCACCCGACCATGAGCGTGTTCCCCACGCTGATGCCGACGAACTGCGCGGACTCGCGATTGGCCGAGACCGCACGGAACGCCAAGCCGATCTTGGTCTTGCGCAGCACGAGCAACAACAACCCGAAGACGATGGCCACGGTGAGCCAGTACGTGATGGTCGCCCAGTAGAGCGTTGCGCCGCCGAGGTCGATGCCGCCGTCGCCCTTGTCGGGGAAGGGCGACACGAACTGGCGGGGTGGCCCGAACCAGATGTCGCGCGCGACCGCGTTGATGACGAGGAAGAGGCCGAGCGTGATGATGACGACCGAGAGCGGGTTGCGCTTCTCGAGCGGCCGCACGAGGCCCCGTTCGAGGCCGGCGCCGAAGACCGCGGAGATCACGACGGCCACCAGGACGGCGAACCACACGGGCCAGCCCTGCTCGCCGGCCAGGATGTAGCAGATGAATGCCGCGAACATGGCCATCTCGCCCTGGGCGAAGTTCAGGTGCCCGGTGGACTTGTAGATGATCGACAGCGCCAAGGCGAGCGACGCGTAGATCGCACCGTTCTCGAAGGCGTCGAAGAGTCGTTGCAGGAAGAGCGCCACCGTGTCAGAGCCCCAGGTACGCGCGGCGCACCGTGTCGTCGGCAGCGAGGTCGGACGCCGTGCCTTCGGTCCGCAACACGCCGGTCTCTAGCACGTAGCCACGATGAGCGATGCCAAGCGCGAGGTTCGCGTTCTGCTCGACGACCAGCATCGTGATGCCTTCCTCGCGATTGATCTGGGCCAGCCGGGCGAACAGGCCACGGATGACGAGCGGCGCGAGCCCGAGCGACGGCTCGTCGAGCAAGAGCAGCCGGGGTCGGCTCATGAGCGCCCGCGCGATGGCCAGCATCTGCTGCTCGCCACCCGACAGCTGACCGGCCGGTTGATGGCGGCGTTGTCCGAGCACGGCAAACGTCGCGTACCAGCGCTCGATGTCGGCCTCGACGGTGGAGCGGTCTTTCCGGGAGAAGGCCCCGACCTCCAGGTTCTCGATCACCGACAGCTCGTTGAAGGTGCCGCGACCCTGGGGGACGTGGGCGATGCCCATGCCGACGATCTTCTCGGTGGGGGTGCCGACGAGCTCACGACCTTCGAACTTGACCGATCCCGAGGTGTCGACCATGCCGCAGAGGGCCCGGATGGTGGTGGTCTTGCCGGCGCCGTTCGCGCCGAGGATGACCACGATCTCGCCGGTCGAGATGGTGAAGTCGATGCCGTGCAGGGCCACGACCGGGCCGTACGCCGCCCGGACACCGCGAGCCACGAGGAGCGCGTCAGACATCGTCGGCCCCCAGGTACGCCTCGATGACCGCGGGGTCCTCTTGCACTGACTTGGGTGGACCGTCGGCGATCTTGCGCCCGAAGTCGAGGACCACGACCTGGTCGCTCAGCTCCATGACCATCGACATGTGGTGCTCAACGAGCAGCACGGTGAGGGAGCGCCGCGACCGGATCGAGCGGATGAGCGCCGACAGCTCGGTGACCTCGCCGTGGGTGAGCCCGGCCGCCGGTTCGTCGAGCAAGAGCAGCGACGGGTCGGCGGCGAGCGCCCGAGCGATCTCGATGCGCTTCAGCGTGCCGTACGGCAGGCCCGCAGCCGCATGCGAGGCCACGCCCCCAAGGCCCAGCTCGTCGAGGATGGCGCGGGCCCGCTCTTGCAGCTCGCGTTCTTCGCGCCGCGTCCCCAGGCGCAGCGCAGCGGTCAGCAGTGTCTGGCCAGCCTGGGTGTGGGCGCCGACCATGACGTTCTCGAGCACGGTGAGGCTCGGCCACAGCGCGAGGTTCTGGAACGTGCGGCTGATGCCGCTGCGAGCGATGCGATGTGCCGGGACGGCGAGCAGGTCGCGGCCGGCGTAGGTGATGCGGCCGCTTGTCGGCTGGTACAGCCGGCTGATGACGTTGAACATGGTGGTCTTGCCGGCACCGTTCGGGCCGATCAACCCGCAGATGTGGCCCGGCTCGATGGCGAACGAGAGACCGTAGAGCGCGACGATGCCTCCGAAGCGCATGGTGACGCCATCGACCGCGAGCACCGGCACTCCAGCCACCGCGGCCCCCTTGGCCATCCTTCGACCCGCTGGCACCCCCGCTCGCCCCCACTCACCCTGCGAGCATCGGGCAAGACCGCGCTGAAGTTCTTGCATGCTAGCACTGCGCCGCGCACCAGCACCGCTTCTCGTCAGGGGGCGCCGGGAGCGTCGCGGCCCTGGCCCGACCGGGCGCGGAGGCGGTCGGCCAACGAGCGCACGATCGTCTCGAGCCGCGGGACGTCGTCACCGCGCAGCGAGTCGAGGGTGAAGAACGCTTCGGTCGCACCGGCGCGGCCTTGGAGGCTCACGGTGAGCTGCGCGGTACCGCCGTGCACCAGGGCTTCGAGGTAGTTCGACTCGGGGTCGGCGTAGATGACGTCGCCCTCCTCGTGCAGCGCGTCGAGGAGCCGGTAGAAGACCTCGTCGGCGGGTGCCACGAGGGCGAGCCCGTCGTCGTCGACCAGCGCGACCTCGAGCGGATCATCGTCGGCATGGACCGGTGCGGGTCGACGAGCAGCGGCCGGCTGTGGCGTGGTCGGTTGCTGCGTGCTCGGAGGCCGGGTGCTGGGTGGCAGGGACCGACCCCTCCGGAACACCGGCTCGAGCACGCCGAACGCATCGTTCAACCGGCGCGCCGTAGCCGCGTCACCGGACGCGATGTCGGGATGCGCCACCCGCATGCCGGCGCGATACGCCGCGCGCACGGCGGGCCAGTCGGTGCCGCGATCGAGACCCAACGCGTCGAGCGCATCGTCGAAGTCCATGAGCCTCCATGGGTACCCCGGCGGCGACCGGCGCGCCACGTCCGACCGCCGTCTAACTTCAACTGTTCGTGGACCTCTTCCAACGTGCGGCCCGGTTTCCCGACGAGGTCGCGGTCGACGATCTCACTCGCACCCGCACCTGGTCGGCGCTCGTCGAGCGCTCGACCCGCTTGGCGCATGTCATCCGCGACACGTGGGGCGTCGAGCCGGGCGAGCACGTGGCCTCGATCTTCGACAACCGCGTCGAGTGGTTCGAACTGTCGCTCGCGACCTTGCTCGCCGGCGTGTGGCTCGTGCCCATCAACGCGCATCTTCAGCGCAACGAAGTCGAGTACGTGCTGGCCGATGCCGGCGCCAGGGTGGTGCTGTGCGACGACGACCACGTCGATCTCGCACGCTCTGCGGCCGCCGCACGCATCGTGCAGGTCGGCGACGAGCTCGACCGACTGATCGAGCGCGCGGCATCCGCGCCGTTCGACCGCGACAGGCGGCCCGGCGGGCGCATGCACTACACCAGCGGCACGACCGGGCAACCCAAAGGCGTCAAGCGCGACCTGCCGGCCACGGTGCACGGCTACCTCGCGCTGCTCGGGCAGCTCGGCCGCAACGTCGGTCTCGACGGAAGCGGGCCCCACCTGCTGACGGGTCCGCACTATCACGCGGCGGTCGGCGGGTACGCGTTGTTCGATCTCGTCAACGGCGCTCCGATCACCATGATGGGAACGTTCGACGCGGCGCGCACGCTCGAGCTCATCGACTCGCGACGCATCGCCCACACCCATCTCGTGCCCACGATGATGGTCCGCCTGCTGCGCCTCGAGCGCGAACGACGCGAGATGTTCTCCGGGGATTCGCTCACCTACGTCATGCACGGCGCGGCGCCGATCTCGCGCCCGACCAAGACGGCCATGATCGAATGGTGGGGACCGATCTTCACCGAGTACTGGGGCACCAGCGAAGCGGGCACGTTCACGCTCATCTCCTCGGCGGAGTGGCTCGAACATCCGGGTTCGGTCGGGCGGGCGATGCCGGGCGTCGAGATCATCGCCGTCGACGACGAGCACCGACCGGTACCAGCCGGTGCCGTCGGCACCCTGTACTGCCGCATGGGCCCGAACCCCCGGCCGTTCCGCTACCACCACGACGAGGCCAAGACCGACCGTGCGTACCTCGAGCCGGGCGTGTTCACCATGGGTGACATGGGGCGGATCGAGCCTGACGGGTACGTCTACCTCGCCGATCGGGCGACCAACATGATCATCAGTGGGGGAGTGAACATCTATCCCGCCGAGGTCGAGGCCGCGCTGGCCGAGCACCCTGCGGTGGCCGACGTCGCGGTGTTCGGCGTGCCCGACGAAGAATGGGGCGAGCAGGTCAAAGCCGCAATCGAGCTCGTGCCCGGCCATGTCGCGTCGGAGGAGCTCGCACGCGAGCTGGTGGCGTTCGCACGCGACCACCTCGCGCACTACAAGGCGCCGAAGTC
>JBKJKR010000525.1:0-2645 GCA_046597135.1 Acidimicrobiales bacterium
GTTCGACCTGCCGCTGTGCGGTGTCGACCTCGCGGAGCTCCCGCGGGAGTTCGTCGTTGCTGATCTCGGTCATGTCCAATTCCTCCCTCAGCCGACCGGGAACTTGGTCGGGTCGATGCCTTTTTTGATGTCCGTGCCATCACCCACGGCCGCGCTCTCGAACGCGCCGTTGATGAAGATGTCCGCCGGCGACTTGCCGAGTGCCACGCCGAGGATCGCTGCGTGCTCCGCCTCGATCGGCAGGATCGTGGCCATGCCACCGATGGCGTCCTTGCCCGATGCGACCATGAGCCCGAATGCGTAGGTCTCCGCCGCCTGGTTCTCGAGCACGAAAGCCAGCTCGAGTGCACTCTTTTCGTCCTTCACCGCGGCGAGCGCCGGGCCGAGGGCCGCGACGAGCTTGGCGTTAGGGACCTTGACGGCCTTCGACTTCGCAACCGCGCCGAATGCGTCGGCGTGCTGCTGGTGGTGCTGCATGAACAGCATCGCCACGGGCTTCGTTGCGGCACTGAGCGCGCCGGCTGCAGCGGTGTACACCGCTACGGCGCCGAGCTCGACCGACTGCGCGAACGCGGCCAGATCCTCGTCGCTGAACGACTGGGCCGATGCGGGCGTGAGGAGCCCCCGCGGGCCGAGTGTGGCCCCGACCGTCAACGCCGTGGCGGCGAGGCCGGTGCCGATGAGGAACCGGCGACGCGACGCATCGACGATCGGTCGGTGGGTGGCGGCGATGTCGTCACGGAACGTCTTCATCGCGGCGTGGTGCCGCTCATCGACATCCGCGGCGAGCTGCCGCAACTCGCGGGCTGCGAGGTCCATTTCACTTCTCCTTGTGTCGTGGGGTGCATTGCTGGTTGAGCTCTGTGTGCGGTGCGCGCCGTGGCGCGTGGCCCGATGACGTACCGTGCGTCGCACGGGATGCGCCGCGGGCCATCGTCAGCTGACGATGATCTGGGCCTTCATGAAGGGATGGAGCGAGCAGTGGTAGGCGAAGGTCCCTGGCTTTTCGAGCGTCACCGAGGCCTTCGCGCCTGCGGCGATGAGACCCGTGTCGAAGGTGGAGTTGTCGTCGCTGATCGCGGTGTGGGCCTGCGAGTCGACGTTGTCGAACACCACGGTCGTGCCGGCGGCCACTCGCAGCTGGCCGTTGAGGAACTTGACCTTGTCGATCACCGAGATCGGCGCATCGGTACCGGACGCACCGCTCGACGCCGCGGCCGGTGTGGTGGCGCCGGTCGATGCCGAGGAGTCGGCGCCGTCGTCGCCGCAGGCGGCCAGCCCGGCCGTGAAGACCAGCGCCAGGGCGGCGGCGCAGGCCTTGCGGCGCCGAAGGGGTTGCTTGCGTGCAGCGGTATCGTTCATGCCCCGTTTTCGCACGACGATCCAGAGCGGTTTTTGGGAATCCGAAATTGCTCCAGCTGCGAAGGACTGGTGTGACCACCGAAGCGGAGAGTTCGGCCGGTAGCTCGGTGCCGCGCACTGCTGCCGACCAACTCACCCCCGAGCAGCTCATCCTCGCGGCAGCGCGTGGCGAAACCGAAGCGTTCGGTCGGCTCTACGACCTGTTCGCTCCGGCGGTGTGGCAGGTGGTCAAGCGAGTCGTGCGAGATTCGCGCCTCTCCGAAGACGTGACCCAGGAGGTGTTCGTGCAGCTCTGGCAGAACGCTTCCAAGTTCGATCCCGAACGTGGTTCTGGTCGCGCCTTCACCCTCACGCTGGCGCATCGGCGAGCGGTCGATGCCGTCCGGAAGGAGCAGACCTACCGTGATGCCTCCGAACGATCGGCTCGCCTCGAACCGGTCACCACACCCTCGCCCGACGCGGCCAGACTCGCCTTGAGCCGCCTCGATCGCACCTCCGTCAGAGCCGCGCTGGCGTCGCTCTCCGCGCCCCAGCGTCGCTGCATCGAGCTCGCCTACTTCGGCGGTCTCAGCCAATCGCAGATCGCCAGCACGCTCGACATACCGCTCGGTACCGTCAAGACCCGCGTGCGCGAAGGCCTGATCCGCCTGCGCGACACCATAGGAGCGCCGTCATGAACGACCCGCACGAATACTCCGGCCTCTATGCGCTCGATGCGCTCGACGGCACCGAACGCGCTGAGTTCGAGGTGCATCTCGCCGATTGCGACGCGTGTCGCCTCGAGGTGGCCGAGTTCCGCGACACCATGACGGTCGTCGCGTCGGTCGTCAGCCTCGACGACATCGCGTTCGACGACATCGCGTTCGACGACATCGCCTTCGACCCCGGCTCGGTCGACGCGGGGGTCAGCGACGTGCCACCTGCGTCCATTCGCTCGCGCGTGCTCGACGACATCGCGTCGAGCGACGCCCCCGCGGCACCGGTCATCGCACTCAGCAGCGCGCGAGATGCCCGTTCGGCGCGACGTGCACGCGCCGTCAGCCGCCCCCGGCTCTGGATGCCGGCAGCGGCCGCCGCAGTCGTCGTCATCGCCGTCGTCGGCGGGGTGCTCGCCACCCGCGACGGAAGCCAGAGCGAGCTCGCGTTGCTCGCCGATCTCCGGTCGAAGGGTTCTCCCACCTTCGCGATGTCCGACACGGTCGATGCGCGACTGGTCATCTCGGACTCCGGCGATCGCGCGGTGATCGTTGCCTCAGGCCTCGCCGTCCTCGACCACGACCACG
>JBKJKR010000562.1:0-3193 GCA_046597135.1 Acidimicrobiales bacterium
CCCGCCGACGACCGTTGCCGCGAGCGGGTGGGACCTGCAGGTGTCAGCACGCGACGTCGCGCGCTCACCCGCGCCGCCGGCGAAGTAGGCAGCGTGAGAGGCGTTTGGGGAGTCGGATACTCGCTAGTCCGGCGGCGCCCAACAACGACAAGAACCGTCGATCTGTCGCGATCACGACAGGCAGCACACCGCGAGCCTGAACGACTTGGCGCTCCATGGGTCGCTCGACTCGACGACCGCAGAGGTGGTTCAGATGAAATGAAGCCCGTGTCGCTCCTCGATCGCCTTCCATGGCGGCTACGCGCTGACGAGCCCAAACGCGACGCCTTCAGTACATGTCGGCGAACAAGGAGTACGATGTGTGGCACACCTGCGGCAGCATGGGGAGGGTCGTCATGGCTTGGCAGCTACAAGGGACGTACATCGAGAACTGCAACTGCGATGTGGTGTGCCCGTGCGGGGCGAGCGGGTTCGCAGCACCCGCGGACTATGACCGCTGCACCGCGGTACTCGCGTGGCACATCGACTCGGGTCAGGTCGAGGACACCGATGTCACTGGCCTGAGCGTCGTCCTGCTGCTCGACGCCCCGAAGCAGATGTCGGAGGGGAACTGGCGGGTCGGGATGTTCATGGACGACCAAGCGAGCGCCGAGCAGAGCGAGAAGCTCGGCGCCATCTTCTCCGGGGCGATGGGAGGGCCCATGGCCAACCTCACTCCCCTCATCAGCGAGAACCTCGGCATGGAGGTGGCGTCGATCGAACACGTCGACGACGGACGCCGCCACCGGGTCAAGGTCGGCAGCGCCGTGGACGTGGACATCGAGGATGTCGTGTCGCCGTTCGACCCCGAGGGGCCCTCCCCGAAGATCACCGAGTCCAAGCACCCGGCGAACTCGGAACTGACTCCGGCCACGACCCTCAAAGCCCGGATCCAGGGTTTCGGAATCGAGTACACCGCCGATGGCCAGAGCGGCTTCTCGACGCCGTTCTCCTGGGCCAGCTGATCGCGTAAACCCTGCGAGAAGCCGAAGGCGCGCTCGGCGCACCGCCGGCTTACGCGACGGTCGGCAACAGCGATGGCTGAAGGATGACTGCGGCGCCATAGACGATCATCACCGCCGCTGCGAGAATGCCGATGCCCCGTCCGTGAGGCACCACCTTCTCTGCGAACACGAGGGCGGCGACCGCGACCATGGCCGCCACGTTCATCACACCGAGCGGGATGAGGATGAGGAACAGGAGCCAGCAGCAACCAACGCAGTACAAGCCGTGAACAAGGCCCATCCGCACTGCGCCCGCGCGACCGTCTCGCCACCGTGTCACCACGAACGACAACGGTGTCCGACACTGCCGCAAGCAGATGTTCTTCAAAGGTGTGAGCTGGTACACGCCGGCCATGACCAGCAGTGCGCCGCCCGCTCGTCCCCAGTTCATGGCGACCCACTCCGAACTCGAGGCGGCGGTCTCGATCCCTGCGCTGGCGAGGTAGGCGCCCAGCCCGAAGACGAACCACAGTGCGATGTAGGAGCCAGTGAAGAGCGCGACGGACAGCGGGTCGCTTCGTCGCATGCGTCCGTACATCACGATCATCGGTGCCGCCGCCGGGAACATCATGGCGACCATCATCGCCACCCACATCGCGAGGAACAACGGCCATGACCGGCCCATCGTCAGATCGGGCCCCATGTCTTCGTGCATCCCCGTCGGCTCGGCCGCCCGACGAAGGAACACGACCCAGCCCGCGGCCGCTAGGCCGAGCAATACGACGAGGATGGCGATGCGCTGCCGGGTGACCGCCGGCAGCACCGGCGGAGTGGCGGTGCTCAGCTCGCCCACTCAACGAGATCTGGGGCGATGCCGCCGGCACCGAGCCTCCGAGAAGCTCGGATCAAAGTCCACGCCATCGCGCCCCCATTCTCTCGCTTGACCCACGTGAGCGTACGCCATCTCACTCGCTGCTCGGGGAACGGGCGCCCCGGTGGGACTTCGCCAAGCCACGCCGGGAGGCACGCCGCTCGACTTCGGCATCAACAAGTCAGGTCACGAACGGTCGGCTCGGTACGCGAACTTCGTCGCGACCCGCACCGGTCCGACCACTCCCACACCAACTGCTCGACGTCCGCTCGCAACGTCGTAGCTCGCACCTCTTGTCAAGGCTGTCGAGGCCGGGGATGCCGCATGCGACCGTTTCCTCAGAGTCGATCTCGGTGTCGGCGACGACGTCGATGCGTCCGTCGACGCGGATGCGCCAGTGCCGGCGCTGGTGGTTGAGGCTGATGTCGGCAGCTCCGATTCCGATCACGGTGTGGATCGCGCCGCCGTAGTTGCGCCTGGGCGTCCCGCCCACGCGTCCGAGGCAGATGTCAGCCAAGACCGATTGCTGCTCGACGTCCGCTGCATCATCGGTGAACAGGGCGACCGTCCACGGGGATCCAGGCTCGTCGTCGTCGTAGCTGCCGACCATCACGACCTGGCGGTCGGTGAGGTCGAGGTCACCGGAGTGACCTCGCCTGATCCACCAGGAGAGCGCGAAGTCGCACATCCCGAAGGTGGAGCGGCCGCCGTCGCGTCCGCCCACTTGTCGGCACGGGCAGATCGGAAGGCAGTTGCACGCTTCGAAGTAGGTGCCTTCGACGGACCATGGCAGCGGATGGGTGTCGCACATCAGGAGACCCTCGCCCAGCACCCGCTTATGCACCCCCCGCCCGGCTGAGGCCTGGGCGACAGGCTCGAGACGCCCGTCGGCTGCGGCGCTGACTTCGAGTGTGTAGGAGCCGTCGGCCGTGTCGGGTCGGCTTGCGGACGACCGTCACCTCTCTTACCGTGGCCCATGACCGCTTCCATGTCCGAACACAGCGTGCCGAGTCGCGCCGGCGCACTGAGCGGCGTTGCCTTCGTGGTCTTGTTCATCGGCGGTGCCGTTCCCCTCGGCGAGCTCCTTGGGTCCTTCGCTGATCCGGACGCCACGTTTGAGGTTTACTTCGCGAGCACCACCAACAGGGTGGGCAATATCGTCGGCGGGATTCTACTCGCGGCTTCGGCGTTCGTGTTCATCTGGTTCCTTCATCACTTGCGCCAATGGCTCGAGCCGAGAGACGCACGTTCAGCTGATCTCCCCAACCTCGTGTTCAGCTCGGGGCTCGTCTTCGTTGCGTTGCTGCTCGTCGGTACCGCCGCCCTCGTGACGGTGCCG
>JBKJKR010000567.1:0-2867 GCA_046597135.1 Acidimicrobiales bacterium
GACTTCGCGGATGCCGCGGCGCTCGTACCGGATCTCGTGGCGCAGTACCTCCACAACCCGACCAGCTCGCTCGTCACGATCCGATGCGCGCCGTGGCACATCGGTGGTCGCGCGTTGCTGCTCGGCGATGCCGCGCATGCGGTGGTGCCGTTCTACGGCCAAGGCGCGAACGCCGCGCTCGAGGACGTCTCGATCCTGTGCGACCTGCTCGAGTCGCACCACGACGAGTGGGCGCCCGCGTTCACCGCGTTCTTCGCGCAGCGCAAGCCCGATGCCGATGCGCTCGCCGAGCTCGCGCTCGACAACTTCGTCGAGATGCGTGACAAGGTCGCATCGCGTCGCTTCCGCGCCGAAGCGGGGCTTCGCCTCGCGCTCGAACGCCGCTTCCCGCGCGCCTTCGTACCCTTGTACGAGATGGTCACGTTCTCGCGCACGCCCTACGCCACCGCCGTCGCGCGCGCCGCCGCTCAGGATCGCCGAGCACGGCGCCTCGTCCTGGCCGCAACGCTCGCGATCGTCGTGATGGTCCTCCTCGTCCTCTGGGTGGTCTCGTGGAACTGAACTACTCCAGCTATCTCCGTTTGCCCGAACTGCTCGAACTGCAGACGCTCCAGTCGCAGCCCGCGGAGCACGACGAGATGCTGTTCATCACCATCCATCAGGTGACCGAGCTCTGGCTCAAGCAGCTGCTGCACGAGCTCGACAAGACCCGCCGCGATCTGCGCCTCGCCCAGGTCTCGTCGGCCACCGCCACGCTGACGCGCGTGCGACGCATCCTCAAGGTGCTCATCGAGCAGATGGACGTGCTCGAGACCATGACCCCGTTGTCGTTCTCCGCGTTCCGCAGCCGTCTGCAGACCGCGAGCGGCTTCCAGTCGATGCAGTTCCGCGAGCTCGAGATCGTGCTCGGCCTCAAGCGGCCCGACCTGCTCGACCACTATCCCGCCGACCTTCCCGGTCTCGACGCGGCACGGGCCCGGCTGCGCGAGCCGTCGGTGAACGACTGCCTCTACGACACGCTCGAACGTCGCGGTGTGGCGATCCCACCGCAGCTCCGCGCCCGCGAGATCTCCGCCGGCGCCGAGGCGAACGAAGCCGTGCAGGACGGCATCGTGTTCCTCTACATGAGCGACGGCGAGATGCGAGTGCTCTTCGAGCTGCTCACCGACGTCGACGAGTGCGTGCAGGAGTGGCGGTACCGCCACGTGAAGATGGTCGAGCGCACCATCGGCAACAAGCCGGGCACCGGCGGATCGAGCGGTGTCGCCTACCTGAAGTCCACGCTCTTCGCGCCGGCCTTTCCCGACCTGTGGGCCATGCGGCACCGCCTGTGAGTCGCATCATCGACATCTCCCCCACCCTGCGACCGACGCTCGCGGTGTGGCCGGGCGACACGCCGATGACGCGCGAGGTGCTCGCCGATCTCCACGACGGTGCCAACCTCACGCTGTCGTCCTTGCACGCAACCGTGCACCTCGGCGCACACACCGATTCGCCGGGCCACACCGACGCCGGCGGCACCGACATCGCTTCCCAGCCGCTCGACGCGTACATCGGCCGTTGCCAGGTGGTGCGGGTCGACGTCGCGCGCGGCGCACGCATCCGACCCGCCGACGTGCGAGTCGACATCACCGAGCCCCGTGTGTTGTTCCATACGGGCACCTTCCCCGATCCGCAGCACTGGAACACCGACTTCGCCGCCTTCTCACCGGAGCTCATCGCTGCGCTCGCCCAGCGGCACGTGCGGCTGATCGGCATCGACACACCGAGCGTCGACCCGTTCTCGTCCAAGGACCTGCCGGCACACGCGGCCTGCGTCGCCCACGACGTGCGCGTGCTCGAGGGCATCGTGCTCGACGACGTCGCCGACGGCACCTACGAGCTCGTCGCGCTGCCATTGCGCCTCGAGGGCTTCGACGCGAGCCCGGTGCGCGCCATCCTGCGCACGCTCCCCTGACCTACCGGCCGCGGGGTCAGACGCGGGCGATGGCCATGCCGTTGGTCGACGGCCACCAGAGTCCGTCGGTGCGGCCCGCGAAGTAGCGCGGCTGCAGCTCGGCGCTGCGGAGGTCGTCGACCTCGGAGAACCCGGCGGTGAACAGCCGGCTCACGATGACCTGTGGCTCGTAGAAGTTGATCCAGGGTTCGCCCTGCTTGGCCACACCGGCCGCGGCCCGATCGCGGATGTCGAGATCGGCCGCCGTGACCGTGGAGCCCTTGACGCTGTACTGGAACGCGACCGCCGAGCCGCGTGGGCACGCGGCGGCCAGCTCGAGCGTGGCGAAGGTGGCCGCATCGGTGAGGTACATCGTGACCCCGAGCCACGAGAAGAACGTGGGTCGGTCGCGACGCCAGCCGGCGCGCACCAGCTCGCTGGCCGGGTCCTGCGATTCGAAGTCGACCGGCACGTACCGGGCGTTGGCCGGCTCGGGCACGGCGCCCTCGCGGAGCTTGGCCCGCTTCGCGTCCTGGGTGTTCGGGTGATCGACCTCGAACACGGTGACGCGGTCGACGAGGTCGGCGCGGCGCAGGGTGAACGAGTCGTAGCCGGCGCCGAGGACCACGTACTGCGTGCCACCGGCGGCGACGAATGCGTCGAGCTCGGCCTCGGTGAGGGCCGAGCGCGCCGTGACCGTGGATCGGCTGGCCCGCGTGATGTCGGTGCCGATCGCTTCGCGGTTGGCCGCCAGGAGCCGGCGTCGTTCATCGAGGAAGAAGAGCGCCCACGGGTCGGTGAAGATCTTGGGCTCATCGTCGACCAGCAGGTGCGCAGCGCGCAACATGGCGGCACCCGCCGCGGTGACCGAAGGTGCGGTGCCCTCCATCAGTCGATGTCGGGCAGCGGGGTGGTCGGGAGCGGCGCGTTC
>JBKJKR010000133.1:0-7184 GCA_046597135.1 Acidimicrobiales bacterium
GACTCCAAGGTCTGGCTCCCGTCGGGCGGGTCGCTCATCATCGAGCGCACCGAGGCCCTGACGGTGATCGACGTCAATACCGGCAAGAACGTCGGCAAGTCGAACCTCGAGGAGACAGTGTTCAAGAACAACCTCGAGTCCGCCGAGGAGGTGGCCCGCCAGCTCCGCCTGCGCGACATCGGCGGCATCATCGTGATCGACTTCATCGACATGGAGGTCAAGGAGAACCGCCAGAAGGTGGTGGCGGCGTTCCGTGATGCCCTGGCCCGGGACAAGACCCGTACGCAGGTGTTCGACATCTCCGAGCTGGGGCTCGTCCAGATGACCCGCAAGCGCATCGGTGAAGGCCTGCTCGAGTCCTTCGCCACCACGTGCCCCGAGTGCGAGGGCCGCGGGGTCATCCTGTCGAAAGCGATGCTCGACCGGTAGGCGCTCGCCGGGGAATCCGGCGTGGTCTTGTCGGGCCGGGTCGTCGTACCGCTATGATCGACCACCTATGTATGCAGTGATCGCAACGGGTGGTAAGCAGTATCGCGTCGCCGAGGGTGAGCAGGTCACCGTCGAGCGTGTCGGTTCGGTCGGTTCCGAGGTCGAGTTCAGCCCGGTGCTCCTGGTCGACGGTGATTCCGTGCTCGCCACGCCGCAACAACTCGGCGGTGCCACCGTGGTGGCCCGCATCGTGGCCGACACCAAAGGCCCGAAGATCAACGCCTTCACCTACAAGTCGAAGGCGAACCAACGCAAGCGCTGGGGCCACCGTCAGAAGTTGGCCACGCTCGAGATCACCTCGATCCGGAAGGGCTGACCCATGTCAAAGACCAAGGGCGGCGGCTCAACCCGCAACGGCCGCGACTCCAACTCCCAGCGCCTCGGCGTGAAGGCGTTCGACGGCACCAAGGTGTCGGCCGGCTCCATCCTCGTCCGCCAGCGCGGCACCCGGTTCCACCCGGGCCTCAACGTCGGCATCGGCAAAGACGACACGTTGTTCGCCACTGCGCCGGGCTTCGTCAAGTTCGGCAGCCGCAAGGGCCGCAAGCTCGTCGACATCCTGCCGGCCGTCGAAGCTGCCGCTGAATGATCTCCGACCGGCCTCGTGCCGGTCGAATCGAATCGTCGTCGAGCCGTCCTTCGGGGCGGCTCGACTGCTTTTCCGGTCCTCAGGGGGCGACGTCGACGCCGACCGGTAGTCGCTCGGCCGCCCACCCCAACTCGGCTTGCGCAGTGCGGAACGCGAAGCGGTCGGTCATGCCGCCCACATAGGTGACCGCGGCGCGGTAGGCCGTCGGGCCACGCGCCCCGTCGATGGTGCCCGCAAGCTTGTCGGGGAGCAGTTCGGGGCGGGCTGCGTAGTGCTCGACGAGCGCCCGGAGCACGTCGACCACGAGCGATGCCTGGTGCCGCGAAGCCTCGCGGAGGTAGATGCGCTCGTAGTTGAAGCGCCGGAACGCGGCGAGCGCGTCGGCGGTCGGTTCGAGCATGCCGATCGTGCCGGACACCCCGACGGCGTCGATGACCCCGTCGATGAAGGTGGCCAGTTGCTCGCGTCGGGTGGTGCCGCACTCGGCGACCACGAGCTCGGGCAGCATGGCCTCGGTGACGATGCCGGCGGCGACCGCGTCCTCGAAGTCGTGGCACACGTAGGCGATGCGGTCGGCCCAGCTGACCACGGCGCCTTCGGGCGTGGCGGGCACCGGGCGCGACCACGAGTGGTTCCGAATGCCGTCGAGCGTCTCGGCGCACAGGTTGAGGTCGGCGAGGGCGACGTCGGCGCCCCACACCGCATGGTCGTAGCCCTCGGCCACATACGGCGACAGCGCATCCTCGCTGGCGTGGCCGCCGGGGCCGTGGCCGCAGTCGTGGCCGAGCGCGATGGCCTCGACCAGGGCGGTGTTGAGCCGGAGGGCGCTCGCGATGCTGCGGGCCACCTGCGCCACCTCGAGCGCGTGGGTGAGTCGCGTGCGCTGATGATCGGCCGGCAGCACGAACACCTGCGTCTTGCCCGCCAGGCGCCGGAAGGCGGCCGTGTGGAGGATGCGATCACGGTCTCGCTCGAAGCAGGTCCGCATGGGATCGGGCGCTTCGTCGACCAGGCGGTGGCCGCTGCCGCGGGCCAGGGTCGCGCCATCGGCCAACGACGCGGCCTCGGCGTCCTCGCGTGCCGCTCGGTCGAGCAGCGTGCGCGGTCGGGCGACGGGGGAGGGGGCGTCGTGGGCGCTGCGCACCGACGGCGCGCCCGCGTGACCGGACATCGTCGCCGCCCACGTGCGGGCCCGGTCGCTGAGGTCTTCCACCCCGACAACGCTAAGGACCGACCGCCGACGATGCACGGTCGATGCGCCGTGCGCCGCCACTAGCCTGGTGGGCCGTGTCTGGATTCGTCGACGAGTGTGGCTGCAATGTCCGAGGTGGTGACGGCGGCGCGGGCTGCGTGTCGTTCCGTCGCGAGTCGTATGTGCCGAAGGGCGGGCCCGACGGCGGCGACGGTGGCAGCGGCGGAAGCGTGTGGCTGGTGGCCGACCACAACGTCGCGTCGCTGCTCGCGTTTCGCGATCACCCGCATCGGCGCGCCGAGAACGGCACCCATGGTTCCGGCAAGCAGAAGCACGGCCATGGGGGCGACGACACCATCGTCCCCGTACCCATCGGCACCATCGTCTACGACTACGAGGGCGAGTTCCTGGCCGATCTCGCGGCCCACGGCGACCGTTGGCTCGCCGCTCGCGGCGGTGAAGGCGGCAAGGGCAACTCGCGCTTCTTGTCCAACAAGCGTCGGGCCCCGGCGTTCGCCGAGCAGGGCGAGGTGGGCGAGGAACGCTGGATCCGGCTCGAGTTGAAGCTGCTCGCCGACGTGGCAATCGTCGGCTACCCCAACGTCGGCAAGTCCACGTTCATCGCCGCCGTGTCCGCGGCCAAGCCCAAGATCGCCGACTACCCGTTCACCACGCTCGAACCCAACCTGGGTGTCGTACGCCTCGACGACGGCTTCGAGATGGTGTTGGCCGACATCCCGGGTCTCATCGAGGGCGCGAGCGAAGGTCGCGGCCTCGGGCATCGGTTCCTGCGCCACGTCGAGCGCGCCCGCGTGATGCTGGTGCTGCTCGACCTCGCCATGGCCGACGGCACCACGCCCGAACGCCAGCTCGAGGTGCTGCTCCACGAGCTCGAGGCCTATCGGCCGGAGCTGCTCGAGCGGCCCCGCGTCGTGGTGGGCTCGCGCGCCGACGTCGCGCCCGACGATGTGTCGTTCGACGGTCCCCACATCAGCGCGATCACCGGCGCCGGCGTGCGCCCGGTGCTCGGCGCGTTGGCGTCGGCGGTGCGCGAAGCGCGCGAGGAGTCGGTCGAGCGCGACGGGGTGATCATCCACCGACCCGAGGGCGAGAGCATCCGCATCGAACGGATCGACGAGCATGCGTTCGTCGTACACGGCCGTCCGGCGCTGCGTGCGGTGTCGCTGTCCGACATGAACAACATCGATGCGCTCGACCACATGCGGGCGCGCCTGAAGAAGATCGGTGTGAACCGGGCGTTGGTGCGCGCCGGCGTGCGCATCGGCGACGTGGTCAGCATCGGTGACTTCAGCTTCGAGTACGAAGAGGACTGATGGGTTCGACCATCGTTGCCAAGATCGGCTCGTCGTCGATCACGAACCACGCCGGAGCAATCTCGACCGACGCGGTGGCCAAGCTGTGTCGTGAGGTCGCCGCGTTGCGCGCCGCCGGGCACCGCTGCGTGATCGTGTCGTCAGGGGCCATCGCCGCCGGGCTGCCGCTGCTGGGCCTCGGTGGCGACCGGCGGCCGCGTGACCTGTCGACGTTGCAGGCCGTGTCGGCCGTTGGGCAAGGGCGGCTCATCGGGCACTACATGGACGAGCTGGCCGGCCACGGTTTGGTGGGTGGGCAGGTGCTGCTGACGCCTCTCGACTTCATCGTGCGCACCCAGTACGTGCACGCGCGCACCACGATGCAGCGGCTGCTCGAACTCGGCGTGGTGCCGGTGGTCAACGAGAACGATGCCGTTGCCGACGACGAGATCCGCTTCGGCGACAACGACCGCATCGCCGCCCTCGTGGCGCACCTGGTCGACGCCGATCACCTCGTGCTGCTCACCGATACGCCCGGCGTGTTCACCGCCGACCCGCGCACCGACGAGAAGGCATCGCTCATCGAGGAGATCGTCGAGATCGACGCCGCGCTCGAAGCAGTGGCCGGTGGCGCGGGCACCGCACGGGGCAGTGGCGGCATGGCGTCGAAGTTGGCCGCGGCGAAGATCGCCACCTGGTCGGGGGTGCGGGCCGTGATCGCGAAGGCCGACCGGCCCGATGTGCTCATCGACGCCATCTCAGGCCGGGCCGGCGTGGGCACGGTGTTCGTGCCCAAGGCCCAACGGCTCACGGCACGCAAGCTGTGGATCGCGTTCGCGGTGGCCCCCGAGGGGCACATCACCGTCGACGACGGCGCACGCAGGGCGTTGCTCGAACGCGGGGTGTCGTTGCTCGGCGCCGGTGTGGTCGCGGTGGCCGGCACGTTCGAGGCCGGCGACGCGGTCGAGATCCGCGATGCGCGTGGCACCGTCTTCGCCAAAGGTCTGGCCCGGCACGACGCGACTATGTCCGCGACGATGATCGGCAAGCGCACCGCACAGCTGCCCGAGGGACTCGCACCCGAAGTGGTGCACCGCGACGACCTCGTGATGATGCCCACCGGCTGACGGATCATGCGCCCGCGATCGCGGACGATGGAGCCGGCGACGCGGCCGTCAGCTGGGCTGTTCGAGCGTGGTGCCGCCGAGACCCATCTCGGCGCGGAGCTGTTCGAGGCGCGACTGCGCTTCGGTGTTGCGCGATGCCTGCTCGACCTCGAGCATGCGGCTCTCGACAGAGGCTTCGTTGAGCTCGCTCATGCCCTTGGCCTTTGCATAACGCGACTCGATCTTGTCGCGCACCTCGTCGAAGGACGGCACGTCCGCGCCGACGGTTTCCGACAAGGAGGCCATGGCCCGGTTCAGCTGCTCCTGCATCTTCGCCTGGTCGAGCTGACCCATGAGCTTCTGGCGATCGGAGAGCTTCTTCTGCAGCGCGGCGGAGTTCTGGCCGACCGCGGCCTTGGCCTGCTCGGCGGCCTGGGAGGACTGGTCGTGCAGCGCCTTGAGATCGTCGATCTCGGCTTCGAGGCCGATCATCTTGTTGGCGAACGATTCGGCCGCGGTGTTGTACTGCGTGGCCTTCGCGACGTCGCCCGCTGCGGTGGCATCGGCCGACATCTTGAGTGCCTGGCGGGCGTTGGCGTTGACGCGCTCGAGCTCTTCGATGCGGCTCGAAAGGCGCATCTCGGTCTGCTTCTGGTTGGCGATGACGTTGGCGGCCTGCTCGCGGAGGCGCTGGTGCTGCTCCTGCGCTTCGGCGATGGCCTGTTCGAGCTGCACCTTCGGGTCGGCCATTTCGTTGAACGAACCGGTGAGCTTCGCAGTTGAGTACTTCCACCAGCGGCGCAGGAGCTTGAGCATGCTGCGATGGTAGCCGGGTAGGTCTCAGCGTCGGCGTGCAGGCGAGCGTCGCCGCGCCGCCCCGCGTCGGGGCGCCATGCCGCCCAGCGCGGCGAGGGTGGCGAAGTAGCACGCGCCGCCGAGGACGCCGGCGACGATCAACGCCTCGAGCCCGTCGATCACGGTGACCGGATCCATTGCTCCGACCACGGCCCACACCGCGATGGACATGGGAACGGCGGCGATGAACGCCCGCAGCACACCCGGGGCGAGCAGCTCGACACGAAGGCCGCCTCGAACGGCCTTGTCGAGCTTGAACCACGTGAGCACCGCCGCGCCGATGTAGGACAGCGAGAACGCCCACGCGAGCCCCGCGGCGTGCCACCGGAACCCGAGCACCACGGCAAGCACCACGTTGGCGGCGTTCTGGACCGCATTGATCATGAACGGTGTGCGGGTGTCCTGCATCGCGTAGAAGCCGCGCAACAAGAACAGGTACGCCGAGAAGGCCACGAGGCCGACACCGAACCCGCGCAGCACCGCGGGGCTCGACCCGAGGTCAGAGAAGTTGCCGGTGAGCGCGGCGGCGGCCGACGGCGCAGCCACGAACAACACGGCGGCGGGCAGCAGCAACCCGACGATCACCCGGACGCCCGCGCGGACGAGCGTGCGGAACAGCACGGCGTTCTCGGCGACGTGCGCGCGCGTGAGGCGCGGCGTGTACGTGGTCATCAACGTGACGGCGAGCAGCCCGTGGGGGAGCTGCAAGAGGATGTACATGCTGGTGTACGCGGAGTAGTCGCTGGACTGGCGCAGCGCGACCACCGTGATCACCAACAGCGAGATCTGGTTCGCCACGACGTACCCGAAGGTCCATGTCGAGAGGCGGAGCACCTCTTTGACCGCGGGGTGGCCGAAGTCGGGCACGAACCTCGGAGCTGCACCCGAGCGCGCGACCGCGGGCAGCAGCGCGAAGGCCATCGCGGCGACGCCGATGGTCGCGCCGATGCCGATGGCGAAGCGCAACGAACCGTTCGACGCCACGTTGTCGATGGTGACGTCGGAGTACGCCTGGGCCACATAGAGCAAGCCGACGATGGTGACCACGTTGGTGAGTACCGGCGCCCACGCCGCGGCGAAGAACTTCCCCTTCGCGTTCAAGAGCGCGGAGAAGACGGTGGTGGCGCCGTAGAACACGATCTGGGGGAGGAAGATGTACGCAAGGCTCGTCGCGACCCGGTCGTACTGCTCTGCGCCGTCGCCCGACGACAACGACGTGTACACGCGGATGATCAAGGGCGCGGCGAGCGTGGCGACGACGGTGAGCGCACCGAGCGCGAGCAGGCTCACCGTGACGATCGCATCGATGGCGCGCCGGTCGTCCTCGGCGAGCGCCTTTGTGAAGCGGGGGACCAACGTGGCGGTGAGCGCGCCGCCGATGACGAGGTCGTAGATGATGTTCGGTGCGGTGTTCGCCAGGTTGTAGACGTCGGCGAGGCGCCCGTCGGCGTCGACCCCGGCGCTGGTCGCGGGGATCAACACGTAGGCCAGCGCGATGAGCCGAGCGAAGCCCGTGAGACGCGAGAGGGCAGTGCCCATCGCGACAGCCAGATTGTCGGAGATCGGACTACGGCGTGGGCGGTTCACGTTGGCGCGAGCGTACCGGACCCGTCCGTGCGGACGAGGTTGATGAGCGCCGA
>JBKJKR010000370.1:0-4535 GCA_046597135.1 Acidimicrobiales bacterium
GTCGAGGCGCACCTGCAGGAACTGCTGGCCGCCAACCCCACGGTGATCGCCGAAGGACTCCGCCTGGTGCGCCGTGAGTACCCCACCGACATCGGCCCCGTCGACCTGTTGTGCCGCGACGGCAACGGTGCCACGGTGGCCGTCGAGATCAAACGTCGCGGCGAGATCGACGGGGTCGAGCAACTCGCGCGCTACCTCGAGTTCCTCAACCGCGATCCATTGCTGCGCCCGGTGCGCGGCATCTTCGTCGCGCAGGAGATCAAGCCCCAGGCGCGCGTGCTGGCCGGCACCCGGTCGATCGGTTGGGTCGAGGTCGACTACGACGAGTTGCGCGGCATCGAGTCCGACGAGCTCCGGCTGTTCTGACCGATGGCCAAGCGCAAGCCGGTACTTCGCTCGCGCCGACGCACGCGTCGACGCGGACGAGTTCGCTCGTTCTTCCGGCGGCGATGGCGTGCCATGTCGCGCCCACGCAAGCTTGCAAGCGCTCTCGTGCTCGTGCTCATCGGGCTTTTCGCGCTGCTCGAGATCACCGCGCTCATCGACATCGCCCTGCACGACGAGACTGCGCTGCGCAACGTGTCGGTCGGTGGCGTCGATGTCGGTGGCCGATCGGCGGACGAGCTCCGCGAGACCCTGGCCACACTCGACGCGCAGGTTGGCCAACTTCCGGTTCGGCTCACCGGCAACGAGCGATCGATCGATGTGACGGCAGGAGTGGCCGGGCTCACGATCGACGTCGACGCCACCACCGAACGTGCGATGCAGGCGGGGCGAGGTCGTTACGCGTCGCTCCGGTGGATCGTGGGGCTGGTCGACGAACGCACGGCGCCGCTTGTGCTGCGGGTGGACGAGGCCACGCTGCAGAAGGGGCTCGAGTCGTTCGGGACGCCGCGCGACGACTCGATCACCTTCTCGGTGCAGGGCGGCACGATCCGAGTGAACGACGGGAAGGCCGGCATCGCAGCCGACGTCACGAGCGTGGGGGCCGAGCTGCTGACCTCGGCGCGCCACGGTGAGTCACCCATACGAGCGACGGTGAACACCACGATGCTGGCGCCCACCGTCTCGAAGGACGACCGGGCCGCACTCGCCGACCTCGCGAACCGGGTCACGGCGAACGGAATCACGCTGAAGCTCGGCGACGCGAGCAAGGTCATCGACAGCGCGACGTTGCGCAGCTGGATCCGGCCGACCTCGGACGGCAACGACTTCATCGTCGACGACAGGACGAGCCGCAGTGCCGTCGTCGCGGCCTTCACCGGTGCGGGCGGGCCGGGCCGCGACGCGAAGATCGTCGTGTTCGGCGGTCAGGTGCTCATCGTCGAAGGGGAACCGGCCACGGTCTGCTGCAGCGCCGACACCTCGACGCGTATCAACACGGCGCTGCACGCGCGTTCCGTCGGCGCCGAGGTCGCGTACACCGAGACACCACGACCCAAGGGCCGGGAGTGGGCGGCCACGCTCGGCGTGAAGGAGCTCGTCGGCGAGTTCACGACGCGATACCCGGCCGGGCAGCCACGTGTGGTCAACATCAAACGCATCGCCGAGCTCACCCAGGGAGCGTTGATCGAACCGGGCAAGACGTTCTCGATCAACGAGTTCGTCGGTCGGCGCACCGTCGAGAACGGTTTCGTCTCGGGTGGGGTCATCCAGGACGGCGTCTTCCAGGAGGATGTGGGCGGTGGCATCTCGCAATACGCCACCACGCTGTTCAACGCCTCGTTCTTCGGCGGGCTCGACTTCGCGAAGTACCAGAGCCACAGCATCTACATCAGCCGCTACCCCTACGGGCGCGAAGCCACCGTGAGCTTCCCGGCCCCCGATCTCGAGATCACCAACTCGACGCCGTACACCGTGCTCGTGTGGCCCACCGCCACTGACACCAGCATCACGGTGCAGCTGTACTCGACCATCTACGCGACCGGCACCCAGACCGGTCAGACCGAGCGGCCGGTCGGCACATCGTGCACGCGGGTCACCACGGAGCGCACCCGCACCTACGCCGACGGGCGCGCACCGAAGGTCGACACCTTCAGCGCGCTCTACCAACGCGAAGGAATCGACTGCAACGGCAACCCCACCGCCGGCGCAACCACGACCACCACGCTCCCGCCGACGACGGTCCCGCCGACGACGGTCCCGCCGACGACCCGCACGCCGGCACCGCCTACGAGCACGAGTGCGCCCCCCGCACCTCCGACCACGGTGGCCGCCGCACCAGCGGGTCCGTAACCTGCGCCCATGGACCAGATGACACCGGGCGACGATCGCATGAGCGACGTCGACAAGATCCTCTGGGTCATCGAGGCGAACCCACAACTGCGCTCCACGATCACCGCAGTGCTGTTCTTCGACCGGCCGCCCGACCGCCGCGCGTTGAACACCCGGGTCGAGCAGGCCACCCGGCGCGTCGGCCGGCTCCGTCAGCGCGTGGTCTCGAACCCGTACTCACTCGCGCCGCCGCGCTGGGAGACCGATCCGGCGTTCAACCTCAGCTACCACCTGCGGTGGTCGCACCTCGGCGGGTCAGGCACCCGGAGCGACGTGCTGGCGCTGGCCGAGCCGATCGCCATGCAGAGCTTCGACAAGGCACGGCCCTTGTGGGAGCTCACCGTGGTCGAAGGTCTCGAGCACGGCGCGGCAGCGGTGGTGGCCAAGGTCCATCACACGATCACCGATGGTGTCGGGGGCGTGCAGCTGCTGCTCGAGCTCTTCGATCTGGAACGCGAACCGCGAGCTGTGGCCGACATGCCGCCGACGCCACGCGCTCGGGTGATGAGCCAACGCGAGCGCTTCCACGACGCGCTGCTCCACGAACTGCAACGACGCCATGCATTTGCGTTGCACGCCACCGGCGGACTGGTCGATCTGGCACGCGATCCGATGGACGGCGCGCGCCGCACGGTCGACACCACGCTCTCCGCGCTGCGCATGGCGCACCCCACCACCCGACCCATGAGCCCGTTGCTCGAGGCCAAGTCGTTGAACGTGCGGTTCCACCAGTTCGACCGCCGGCTTGACGACTTCCGCGACGCGGCCCGCGCCGCCGAGGCAACGGTGAACGACATCTTCGTCACCGGGGTGTGCCGAGGTCTTGCGACATGGCACCAGGACCACGGCGTGCCGTTGCACGCCCTGCGCATGGGCATGCCGATCAGCGCGCGGCGCCCCGGTCACGACACGGCGAACGGTGCCAACCAGTTCCTCCCCGCCCGCCTCGAGGTCCCCCTCGGGGCGTTCGACGTCCAGACCCACGTGCACGATGTCGGCCGGCGCATCCGGGCCACGCGCGACGAGCCGGCACTCGCACTGATCGAGCCACTCGCCGGCGTGCTGAGCAGGCTCCCGCGCTTCGTGCTCACCAACTTGTTCTCGGGTGTGCTCCGGGGCCAGGACTTCCTGGCGAGCAACGTGCCGGGGGCACCGGTGCCCATCTACTTCGCAGGCGCCGAGATGACCGCCATGGTCGCGTTCGGCCCCCTCAGCGGCACGGCGCTGAACATCACGTTGTTCAGCCACTGCCGGAACGTGCACATCGGCGTCAGCTGCGATCCCGAGGCGATTCCCGACAGCGAAGCGCTCATCGCTTGTCTCGAACGCGGCATCGACGAGGTGCTCGGTCTGGGCCGCACATCGCCCCCGGTCGCCCCGGCGAAGAAGCCCAAGGCGAAGAACTCGAAACCGCGCCGATAGCCTCGCCGCCGTGCCAACCGTCGACGTCGCGATCATCGGTGCAGGGCCGTCGGGCACCGCCGCGGCGATCACGCTCGCCCGCGCGGGGCGCACGGTCGTGGTCATCGACAAGGCTGCGTTCCCTCGCGACAAGATCTGCGGTGACGGCCTCACCACCGGCGCACTCCGGTTGCTCGAGGGCCTTGGTCTCGAGCCGGCGTCCGTCGGGTCGTGGCAGGCGGTCGACGACGTGTTCGTCCACAGCCCCGGCCACCGCACCGTGAGGTTCCCGCTGCCGCGCGACCAAGGGCGCTTCGCCGTGGTGGCCCGTCGCATCGAGCTCGACGCGGCGCTCGTCGACCTCGCACGGCAGGCCGGTGCGATCATCCATGACGGCCACGCGTTCACCCGCATCGAGACGTTCGACGACCACGTGGTCGTCCACGCCGACGGGCTCGACCCGGTCGTCGCGAGCTATGTGATCGGCGCCGACGGCATGTGGTCGCCGTTGCGCAAGGCGCTCGGCGTCAACGTGGCGGGCTACCTGGGCGAGTGGCACGCGTTCCGCCAGTACTTCCACTCGGTGTCGCCCCGGGCCGCGAGCGAGCTCCACGTGTGGTTCGAGCCCGACCTGCTACCGGGATACGTCTGGTCGTTCCCCTTGCCCGACGGACGGGCCAACGTGGGCTTCGGCATCACCCGCGGCGCCGGCATCCCCACGCGGGACATGAAGCACTTGTGGCCCGAGATCCTCGAGCGGCCGCACATCCGCGCCGTGCTGGGTGCCGACGCCGTCGCCGAGTCACCGCATCGTGCGTGGCCCATCCCGGCTCGTGTCGACGCGGTGCAGTTGGCGAGCG
>JBKJKR010000424.1:0-3378 GCA_046597135.1 Acidimicrobiales bacterium
CCGGACGGCGGCAGCGCCGCCACGCCGCTTGTCGGGTTCTGGGCCACGTTCCTGTATCGGGTCTACCCGAACAACTCGAACAACAAGGTCGCCGGGTTCGATGGCTGGGTCTTCGAGCCGGCCCTGATCGCCACCGAGAGCGGTCAACCAGGTCTCCAATTCGGGTTCCAGGCCCAACCCGTCATCCACCTCGTGGAGTGACGCGGGCCCGCTCCTCATCGACACCGCAGCCTGCACCCATCCCACGCGCATCAGGACGCGAGAGAGGAGCCGGCAGATTCGGCGCGTTCGTAGTACAGCGTGCTCAGTGCGAGCGGAACGATCTGTCCACCGATGAACAACAGACCTGCGAGCACGATGAGCAGCCGGGTCTCGGTGAGGTCGCGTGAAAGGTCGTCGCGAGTCTTCGTCGCCACTGACTGTGCACGTTGGGCGCTCGATCGATAGTCCGACAGCAGGGTCTGGCTCTCGCCGACGTTGCCTTGCAACATGTCGAGGTCCGCGCTCAACTGCCGCAGATCCTGGTTGAGCGGCGCACTGCTGGCACTCAAGCCGGTGAGGCTTCGTTGTATGGACGTCAGCGACTGGGCTATCGGCTCCAGATCTGGGCCGAGTTGTCGCACAGCACCGGCCAAGGGTTCTCCTGTCGCGTAGTCAGGTACGCCCGGGAGGCGACCCACCGCACCGACGACACCCTCGATCGTTGCCATGACATCGGCGATGTTCTCGATGTTGGCTTGGATGGAGGTGGTCGCAGCGACCAACGCAGGCATCGCGGTTTTCACGCTGTCGAGCGTGGCTACCGACGACTGAACGGTTGCGGCGGTGCTGTCGACGGCATCCGAAACCGTGCCGATCGTTCGCTCGACGTCGCCAAGAATACCGGCGAGCACGGCGAGCGATTGATCCGTGGTCACGAGTGAGTCCTCGGCCACCTCGAGGCTGTCGTCGACGCCGGCGCCGAGATGGCCGGCAAGTCGCCAACCGACGATGATGCTCGCCAAACCGAGAACGGCGCCCATCGCGGCGATGGCGCGGAGCGTCCGAGCGAGAGTGGCCGGCTGTACGCGAAGGCGAGCCGTGTCGTTCATGAGACTCGCAGCCGTCGCCGAAAGAGCAGGGTTGCCAGCGCGCCGTAGACAACGGCCTGCCCCGCGAGCGCGATCACGTCCTCGGCTTTCGGGGTGGCGCCGCGAAGCATCGCGTACTGCAGCATTCGTATCGCGTGGGTCACGGGCAGGACCCAGGAGATGGCCTTGCCCGGATAGTTGAAGAGCCCGAGGTCGAGAACGAATCCGCCGAAGAAGAGCGAAGCGAGCAGAACCAGCATTGCGTACTGCACGACTTCGCTATCAGTGCCCGATACGAGGGCGACGACTATGCCCATGGCTACGGCAGAGCAAAGCAGCAGCGTGATCGCGATCCATGTCCACGCCAAAGAACCGACGATCGGCACGTCGAGCAATCGCGTCACCGCAAGGATAAGTGCGCCTCCGACTGCGCTGCCGGCGAGAGTGAACGCTATGAACCGGCCGGCCATGATGGCCACGACGGAAGTCGGCCCGACCCGGTACACCTCGAGCAACCCGAGGGACCGGTCACGCACGATCGCCAGCGCGGCGAAGCTGAGTGCGAGATGCTGAAGCAGGAGCGCGATGGAAGACGGAGCGAAGAATGCGGTGACCCCGACCGGCTTCGGAAGGGCGCTTTGGGTCAGCGAGGTGAAGGGCCGAACGAGAACCGCAGGGTCGATCGTCCCCAAATCGGCGATGGTCGGCCGCATCGACTCGAGTGATCGACTGATGTCCGCTGCGTTCTGCCGCGCCGACTCCGGGTTCGTGTTGGCCCCGGTGGCCGACGCGAGCGTGTCGAGCCGGTCCAGCTCCCGGCGGAGGTCCTCCAGTTGCGCCTCGCGGCGGGCAAGTGCGGGGTCATCGATCGCGGCGTAAGCATCTACCGCGAGCACAGCACCTTGTCGAAGTCGGTTGATCTGCGAGGTCATGCCGCTCGACGCTTCACGAATCGCTGGTGCGTCTTGGCTCGCGGCCGCGTTCGTGAGTGCCGCACTGGCGGTGAGACTGTCCTGGAAGAGCACGTCCACCGGTTGATACGCGGACTGCGCCTGCTCGACGACGCTGGATACGATCGACGCGTTGACCTCTTGCACCGCAAGGCGCGCCGCGATCTGGACCGCAGCGTTCTGCACCGGATCGAGCTTGTCGTTCAGGACGACGACCGTTGCTTGGTGTCCCTGGGAGATCTGGTCGATCGCATCGCCGGGAAAGATGACCACGAGATCGACCCGTCCACGCAACAGCTCGGCCTCTGCCGCGGCACGATCGTTGGTGTAGGCGACGACACGAACATATTGCTCGAGGCTGTCGCCGTACTGAGCGAGCGCCTCCTGGTAGGCACCGCCTTCCGGACCGACGAAGATCGTTCGCAGTCGCACACTGTCCTGCCGGTAGCTGTTGCCGAACAGCACCAGCAACAGGAACGGCCCAAAGACCAGCGTGATCAGAAGTCGCGGTTGTCGGAGTATCTCGACGATCTCCTTTCGGACGAACGCCGATGCTTGAATCGCGACCCCGAACGGACCCGCCGATGTCCGTACCTGGCGCTTCATGCCGTCGCACCGAGGGAGGCCCGGTGTCGCTCGATGAGCCGGATGAACACGTCGTCATAGTCCGGCAGGAACTCACGGCATGCCGTGAGCTCGATACCACGTTGGGCGAACCACGCCGTCACCTGTGGGATGACCTCTACCGGATCGTCGGCGGGAACCCGAAACACCGTGGGCTCGACCCGGTCGAGAGAGTCCGCGAGGCCGTCGAGCTCGAGAAGGGCTCGGAGAACCTGCGTGGGTTGCTCGTCGACCGTGACGATCTCGATGAGCTCACCCCCGAAGGCCCGCTTCCGCAATCCTTCGGGGGTGTCGACCACGAGAAGGCGACCTTCGGAGAGCACTGCGACAAGGTCGCAGTACGCGGCCTCGCTCACATGCTGCGTCGTGACGATCAGGGTCCGTCCCTGGTCACGCAGCGTGCGAAAGTGGTCCCAGAACTTGCGCCGCAGGATCGGATCGATGCCCGCAGTCGGCTCGTCGAGAAAGATGAGGTGCGGATCGTGCACGAGGGCCGCGGCCAACGCCACCCGTCGTTGCATGCCCCCCGAAAGGTTGCGCACCAGCTTCCGGCGATGATCGGTGAGCTCGACGAAGTCGAGCATCTCCTGGAGACGTTTCCGCCGGCGGACGCCCACCCCGTAGAGCGACGCGTGAAAGCTCAGGTTGTGCCAAACCGACAGGTTCTCGAACAGCACCGGTAGCTGTGGGAGGTACCCGATGTCTTGGCGCTGGCTCCGAGACAGTCGCGTCGG
>JBKJKR010000564.1:0-4717 GCA_046597135.1 Acidimicrobiales bacterium
GTCACGGCCACCGGCTTCGACGTGATCAAGTACCTGTACCCGGCGGTGTACACCGGCAAGGGTGGCCTCGACGTGCAGGACTTCTGGTCGACCGACGGGCCTCGCGCCTACCTCAGCATGATGGTGCCGAACTTCCCGAACATGTTCATGCTGTATGGCCCGAACTCGCAGCCGTTGTCGGGCGGCACCGGGTTGCCGATCTGGTACGTGATCTGGTCGGCCTACATCGGCACGTGCATCGTGCGCATGCTCGAGGAGGGCAAGTCCACGATCGAGGTCAAGCTGGACGCGTACGAGCGCTACAACAAGGCACTGGACGTCGAGGCCAGCACGCTCCTGCTCCTGCAAGAGGAGGGTGCGCCCGAGAAGAACTACTACATCAACGAGTACGGTCGGATGCAGGTCAACGCGCCGTGGTACGGCCCCGAGTACCACCGACTCTGCACCCAGATCGACTGGGACGACATCGAGATCGCGTAGTTCGCCCGGTGGATGGGATCGACCACTGGTGGTCGCGGCCCTGGGCCGTCATGATCCTGACGAGGTGCCCGGCGCACCGAGGAGCGTGCACTCGTGAGAACCGTCGACCATCCAGTGCTGGACAACATCCGCTCGGAGCTGTTGCCATGGCTCCGTGAGAACGCGTCTGCAGCCGAGCAGCTCCGACGTCTGCCCGACGACACCGCGAAGCAGCTGCGTCGGTCAGGGGTGATGCGGCTGTTGCAGCCGGCGCGTGTGGGCGGTCACGAGGCCGATCCGCAGGTGTTCTACGAGGCGGTACGCCTCATCGGCACCGCGTGCGGATCCGCCGCCTGGGTCACGGGTGTGGTCGGTGTCCACGCCTACCAGGTGGGTCTCTACGACCGTCGGGCACAGGACGAGGTCTTCGGCGACGACCCCGACACGTGGATCAGTTCGCACTACCAACCCCACGGCGTGCTCACGCCGGTCGACGGTGGTTACCGGCTGAGCGGCCACTGGCACTTCTCCTCGGGCAGCGACCACAGCAACTGGGTGTTCCTCGGCGCGCGGATCGGCGAGGCGACCTCGGCCGATCAGGTCGATCTGGGCAACTGGTATCACGTGCTGGTACCGCGTCCCGACTACGTCGTCGAAGACGTGTGGGATGTGATGGGGCTGCGCGGCACGGGTAGCAACGACATCGTCGTCCACGGCGCGTTCGTACCCGACCACCGCGTGATCGCCTGGATGGATCTCATCACCCAGAACTGCCCCGGTCGTGCGGTGAACACCGGCCCGCTCTTCCGGATGCCGTGGAGTGCCATGTTCGGCAGTGCGGTCGCGGCGCCCATGGTCGGCATCGGCTACGGGGTGCTCGAGCACTACGTCCGCTCACAGCAGCCGACGCCCGGCGACTCGGGTCGATCGCGGCCCGTCATGGGGGACTGGGTGATACTCCGCGCCATCGCCGAGGCGGCGAGCGACCTCGACGCGTCGCGCGATCAGTTGATCGGCAACATCGCCGAGATGTACGAGTACGCGAGCGCGGGCACCGACATCCCGAAGGAGCTCCGCCGGCGTTGCCGACGCGATCAGGTGATGGCGGGCACGCGCTCGTTGCGCGCCGCAGACGCCGTTTTCGAGCATGCCGGTGGGCGCGCACTCGGGTCGACCAACGCACTGCAACGCATGTGGCGTGACATCCACGGTGCCCGGTCGCACGTGGTCAACAGCCCGAACATGGCGTTCGCCGCCTATGCGTCGGGGCTGTTGGGCGGCACGAACTATGACATCATGGCCAGCTAGTCGACGGTGTCGGGGCACGCCGCCGCTAGGGGGTGAGCATGTCCGCTTCGTCGACGCACGAGGTGCTGAACGCAGTCGCATCCGCCGATGACGATTCGCACGCGGAGGCCGAGCGGCGATCCGTGCTCGGTCGTGCGGCGGCACTGCTGAACGCGTTCACCGACACCGAGCCGGTGCTGTCGCTCGGTCAGCTCACCGAGCGCGCAGCGCTACCGCGTTCGACCGTGCACCGCCTCGCCGAGAGCCTGGTCTCCATCGGGTGGCTCGAGCGCGATCTCGCGGGCTACCGGGTCGGCATGCGCCTGTTCGAAGTGGGCGCACTGGTGATCAACGTGAATCGCCTCCGCGACTCCGCATCGGTGTGGATGCAGGAGGCGCACGAGCGATCGCGAAATGCGGTGCACCTCGCGGTGCTCGACGGCTTCGACGTCGTCTATCTCGACAAGGTGTGCAGTCGCGAGCTCGAGGTGCCGTCGCGGATCGGTGGCCGCATGCCGGCGTACTGCACGGCGCTCGGCAAGGCGATCCTCGCGTTCGCATCAGCCGCCGACATCGATCTTCTGATTCGCCATGGTCTGCGCGCCCGGACGGCGCACACGGTCGTGGCTCCGGCGGCGTTCCGTGCGTCTATCGCCGAGACGAGAGCCGCCGGCGTCGCGTTCGAATCCGAGGAGGCGGTGCTCGGCGTGTCGTGCGTCGCGGCGCCGATCCGCGGCTCCGGTCGAGCGATCGCGTCCATCTCGATCACCGGCCCGTCGCACAGCTTCGATGCGGAGCGCAACGCCCGCATCGTCAAACGGGCGGCCGATGGCATCTGGAGCAACCTGTTCCGGTCTCGCTGACGGGTCAGCGACGCAGCTCGTACGCGTCCGGGTCGAGTGCTTTGGTGAGCTCCCAGTACTCGTCGATCGGCCACGGCGACAGCGTGTACACCTTGCCCGCGGGGTTCTTGTAGTGGCTGTGCTTGATCGAAGGATGGGCCCATACGAGCCGGCTGATCTCGCGCTGGTGCCATGCTGCGTAGTGGTCGTGCACGTCGCGTCGCACCTCGGCGACCCGGGCATCGTTCGTGAGCACGAAACGGATCACGTCCATCGCGTGGCTCATCTGGTACTCGGAGTGGAAGAACAGGCTCGAGCTGTGGGCCAGGTTCGTACCCGGTCCGTACAGGCAGAAGAGGTTCGGGAAGTTCGGCACCGAGACGCCGAGGTATGCGGTGGGCTCGTCACCCCACTGATCGCGGAGCGATGTGCCGTTGCAGCCGGTGACCGTCATGGGCGCGAGGAACTCGTTGTGGCGGAACCCCGTGGCATAGCAGATGACATCGGCCGGGCGATGCACGCCGTCGACGGTGACCACGCCGTCGGGAACGATGCGATCGATCGCGTCGCGCACCAACTCCACGTTCGGTCTGCGAAGCGCCTGCAACCAGAAGCCGTCGTCCTGCAGGATGCGCTTGCCCATGGCGGGGTAGTCGGGGATCGACTTGGCGATCAACTCGGGGCGTCCGTCGAGCTGTGAACGGATCCATGCCTCGAGCTGCTCGCGGCGGGCCGCGTTGCCCTCGTTGACGGCGGCACCATCGCGATCGTCGTAGTCCGGGTCGCACACGTAGGACGACGTGCCGCTCGCGATGCCGGGATAGGTCATCATGAACCGGAACCAGCGCGCGTAGAACGGGAGGTGGCGCAAGGCCCACCGGTCCCCGGCGGGCACCGGCGTGCGGTAGACCGGGTTCGGGAACATCCATTGCGCGGTGCGCTGGTAGATCGTGAGCCGATCCACGCGATCGGCGATCGAAGGGGCGAGCTGGAAGCCGCTCGCACCCGCGCCGATGAGCGCGAAGTTCATGCCCTGCAGGTCGAGATCGGCGGGCCAGCGCGCCGAGTGGAACGACGGTCCGTTGAACGACTCCATCCCTGGGAGCTCGGGTATGTGCGGCAGGTTCAAGGAACCGACCGCGCTGATCACGAACCGTGCGTCGATGGTCTCGCTCGCGCCGTCGGGTCGCTGCACGACGACGCGCCACAAGGCGGTCTGCTCGTCCCACTCCACCGCCGTGACGCTGGTGCCGAAGCGACAGTGCGGCGCCAACGCGTACTTGTCGACCACCTTCTCGAAGTAGTCGCGAAGCTCGGGCTGCTCGCAGTAGTAGTGGCTCCAGTGGTCGCCGGGCTCGAACGAGTAGCAGTACTGGTGACTGCCGACGTCGACCCGCGCACCCGGATATCGGTTCTCGAACCAGGTGCCGCCCGGACCGTCGTTCTTCTCGATGATCGTGAAGGGGAGCCCGGCCTGCGAGAGCCGGATCCCGGCGAGGATGCCCGACTCGCCACAGCCGATGACCACGACGGGTGACGAGGCCTTCACCTGAGCGGGGATCTCGTCGCCCCACGTGATGGCCCGGTTGTCGCCGCCTGCGAACTGCATGTCCTCGAACATCATCGCGCCCAGGCGTCCGACGAGCGGCTTGCCGGCGAGGAAGGACATCATCTCGTGCAACAGCTCGTCGGACGGTGGCACCGGAACGCATCCGCCCTCGCGGTACGCCGAGATGACCGGCTGCGCCCGGCGGCGGATGTCGGCTTGCTCGGCGGCGGTGAGCCCGCATTGATAGTCGGCCGCCGAGGGGAGCTGGCGCAGCGTCCGCTCGCGCACCCACGACGGGTCGCCGGTCATGTGCACCAGCGAGCAGAGCAGTGCCGGAATCGCCACATCCTCGAGCGCCGCGACGATCTCGGCGTCTTCGTCGGAGAAGGCCTCGCCCGCGTGCGGGCTACGTGCCGGGTCGTCGCCGGAACGGTCGTGCGTCATCGATCACCTCATCCGCGGGCGTCCCCTCGCCCGATGCCATGAGTCTGCAACACGCTGAGCCCCGCCGACGCCTCAGCCGTTCGGTTCCTTCGGCGTGGAGGGTCGGCGCTCCGGGCCGTCGACGGCCGATGCGGCT
>JBKJKR010000099.1:0-14157 GCA_046597135.1 Acidimicrobiales bacterium
TCGCCATTGGGCTCGATGCTACGGTCGGCCACCGGAGCGCGGGTGCATACTGCGCCCGCAGCGCCGTCACTTCGTCGTGGAAGGAAGGGTCAGCGCGAGCGACCCGGCGTTGCCGCCGATCGACGAGAGCGCGTCGAGCGCTTCTTTGAGGTTCGACACGGGGATCACCGTGAGACCGCCGGCGTTCTCCTTGGCCTGCGCCTCGAGCGAGCGGGGCACGAGGAAGTACTTCGCACCCGCGCGCCTGGCCGCTACCACCTTCTGCGAGATGCCACCGACCTCGCCCACCGAATCATCGAGCTCGATGGTGCCGGTGACCGCCACACGGTTGTTGCCGGTGAGGCTGCCATCGGTCAGCTCGTCGATGATGGCCAAGGTGAACGCGAGCCCCGCAGAGTTCCCACCCACGTTGCCGGAGTCGATGTCGATGGTGACCGGAAGGTTCTTGGCCTCGCTCACCAGCTGGGACGTGGTGATGCCCAGGAAGCCGCCCGTCTTGCCGTCGGGTCGAGCGCCGAGGGTGACGGTGACGTCGTGCTTGTCGGACTCGTCGGCCCGTTGCACGCTGAGGGTGACCGACTCCCCCACGGAACGAGCCGAGAGGTTGCTGATGAGCTCCTGCGGCGTGCGCGTGAGCGTGCGGTCGACCGCAGTGATCACCTCGAGCTGTTCGAGCTTGCCGTCGGCCGCCGAGCCCGCCTCGATCGATTCGATGCGCACGCCGCTGTTCTCGAAGGCCTCGTAGCCGAGGGCGCTCAGCGCAATGAGCTCGGCGTTGGACTTCGCGCGGACCATGAGGTCCTTCGACTGCTGGCGTGACTGCTGCGGTGTGTTGGTACCGAAGTAGTCGCGCTCGCTGACGAGGTCGATGGCGGTGTCGCGCGACTTGGTGACCAACTCGAGCAGGCTCAGCTGGTTCACGCGAACGGTGAGGAACAAGATGTCGCCGTCGGGGGTGAACGTCTGCGCCCCGGTGACCTGGATGCGATCCTCGGCCGGGTTGGCCGAACCCGGCTCGAGCGCCACCCATGGCACCGAGATCTGGGTGGCGATGGCCGCGAGCACCAGCACGGTGAAGACCAGCGTGAGCCCGACGGTGCCCAACGTGCGGGGCCAGCGTCGTCCGCGATCGGCGCGACCGACCGGCGGTGGAGGCGGTTCGAGGGTGGGCGCCGACGGCGTCGAATCGGGAGACGACCAAAGAGGATCGGGAGGGGGCGGTAGCATGTCGGCTCGCGTGTTCACTTTCGCTCCGGTACCCGTCGTTCTCGCTGCTGCTGTCCTCGCGGCGATCTACTTCTCGTCGCGCGGCCGTTTCCGTTCCCAGCCTGCCATGCAACCGATCCCGGTCGGACGCGGGAAAGCTCGTCCGCCCGGGAAGTATCGGGTTTCCTCCCAGTTCTTCACCGTCACGATGAACTCGTCGAACCCCTCACCCAGCACCTCCGACCGCATCCGCCGGCTCGTCCACGAGGCGCTCGGCATGCGGGCCCCCCAGACCGCCGAGTTCGGCAGGGCCGCCCGCATCAGCCCCTTGCGGCGCTTGCGATCCGCCGTGCTCTTGCTGGTGTTGTTGTTCGTGCTCGGCGTCACCGCCGCAGCCGCGGTGGGGGTCATCGCGTTCCTCGCCGGCTTCCTGCTCGAACAAGCCATCAAGTAGCGCGAGCCGAACCGCGCCGGGCCGAACGTGGGTCAGCGGCCGAAGAGTCCGCGGCGGTGATCTTCGCCGTGCACGCCCGAGTCGGCCGTGGCATCCACCGGCGCCACCGCCATCGACGGGACCGAGGAGTCGAGCTCGGAGACGTCATCCGGCGCGAGGAGCATGTCGCGCGAGTACCGAGTGGGCTTCGGCAGCCCGATCGTCGCCGGCCCCGTGGTCACATCGGCGATCTCGACCCGGAAGTACGGCCGGAAGTCGAACGGAACCGGCTCGGCGCGAAAGATCTGGGCGTCACTGACGCCTTCATGGTTGCGGATCTGCTCGACGAAGCGGACGGCCTCGTCAAGCGTGCCCAGCTCCTCGCAGGCCGACCCGGCGCCCACGCCTCGATAGACCACGATGAAGCGCACCGACCATCCTCCCAAGACACACGTTCCCCTGCAGCATCGGCAACTGGGGGCACGACTTGAGTCCCGGCCGCGACCGGCCCCGCTATGGTCCAGCGTGTGCCGGCCGCGCCTGATCACGACGCCACCGAGCGCCACCGTACGGCGGTGCTCGCCGGCTTCCGCGGCGACCTCGCAGCGGTGCGTCGCGCGCTGAGCGACCCTCATCCACGCGTGCGAGCCGCCGCGCTCGGCGCATTGGCGAGATGCGAACAGCTCGATCTCACAACGTTGACCGCCGCGCTTCTCGACGACGACCCCGGCGTTCGGCGCCGCGCGATCACGCTCGCCGTCGAGCGGCCCGAGGTCGATCTCGTCGCCTGTTTGGCCGACCCCGACGACACCGTCACCGAGCACGCCGCATGGGCATGTGGCGAACGTGCGGGTACCGACGAGGGCATCGCCGCGCTCGTGGCGCTCGTGATGGAGCACACCGAGCCACTCGTGCGCGAAGCCGCGGTGGCGGCACTCGGCTCGCTCGGCGACGAACGAGGCCTCGAAGCAATCCTGCACGCGTGCGCGGACCGCGCCCCGGTGCGTCGCCGTGCCGTGCTCGCGCTCGCACCGTTCGACACCCCAGCGGTGCGCGAAACGTTGCGCAGCGCGCGCCTCGACCGCGACTGGCAGGTGCGTCAGAGCGCCGAAGACCTCGCGACCATCATGGGCATCGACGACATCGACGAGACCGGCGGGTAGCGGTCAGCGACGCGAGTCCATGAACATCGCGCGCAACGAGTCGTAGGACTCGATGCAGTGACCGGCCCCCAGCACGACGCACTCGAGTGGCGTCTCGACGAGCTGCACCGGCACCTTCGTCTCGTTGGCGAGCCGCTGGTGCAGGCCGCGCAACATGCCGCCGCCGCCGACCAGGTTGATGCCCTGCACGATGAGATCCTGCGCGAGCTCGGGCGGTGCCTGCGCGAGGCAGGCCAGCACGGAGTCGACCATGGCCGTGACGGGCTCGGAGATCGCGACCCGAATCTCGTCGGGGGTGAGCACCACAGTCTTCGGCAGGCCACTCATGAGCTCGCGCCCGCGAACCTCGGCGCGCACCTCGTCGTCGGTGGGCGCGGCCGACCCGAGCACGAGCTTGATCTCTTCGGCGGTTCGTTCACCGATCGCAATGCCGTAGGTGCGCCGCACGTAGCTCTGTATGGCCGCGTCGATGTCGAACGAACCGACGCGCACCGCCTGCAACGCGACGACGCCACCGAGTGAGATGAGCGCCGTCTCGGATGTGCCGCCGCCGATGTCGACCACCATGTTGCCGACGGGTTCGTGAATGGGCAGACCCGCGCCGATGGCTGCGGCCATGGGCTGCTCGATCAGCTGCGCGTCGGCGGCACCGGCACGACGCGCCGCCTCGGTGACCGCGCGGCGCTCGACGGCGGTGATGGCCGACGGCACGCAGATCACGACCCGCGGTCGATTGAAACGGCTGACGCCGACCCGCTGCAACAGCATGCGGATCATTCGCTGCGTGACGTCGAAGTCGGTGATGGCACCCTTGCGCAGCGGGCGGACCGCGACGATGTAGCTCGGTGTGCGGCCGATCATCTGCCATGCGTCGTGGCCCATGGCGAGGACGTCGCCGGTACGACTGTTGAGCGCGATGACCGAGGGCTCGTTCAGCACGATGCCCTCGCCGCGGGCGTAGACCAACGTGTTGGCCGTGCCCAGATCGATCGCGAGGTCACGTGCCAGGACGGGACCCCCGCGATGGGCGCGGATCGCGACGCGCGAAACCTGGAGTGTCGGGGTCGGCGGGTTGCGCGCTGTGACGCGTGGCGGGCGGTCGGTGCGTCTCGGAGAGCACGCGCAACGTGGTGCCGAAGTCGGTGTTGGCGCGACGGCTGCGCCGCGGTCGCCCGTGCAACCACACCGCCGTGGTGCCGAGCACGCTGAGGCCGACGGCGATGAGCAAGAAGACGACGCTGTTGCTCATCGGACCGAACCCCGAGAGGACACGCCGTCGGTGGCCGGAACGTCGGTGATGTGCTGCGGTTCGAGGCCCCAGCTCTCGCCGTCGCGCCATTGCTCGCGCTTCCAGATGGGCACGGTGGCCTTCAACGTGTCGATGCAGAAGCGCGCCGCCGCGAACGCTTCGTCGCGATGCGGCGCGCTGACGACGATGACGACCGCCGACTCGGTGACAGCGACCGGACCGACGCGATGGAGCATCGCTATGCGGCCGATGGTGGGCCACCGCACGCGTGCTTCGTCGGCGATGATGGCGAGCCGCGGGAGCACGTGCTCCTCGTAGGCCTCGTACTCGAGCAGAGAGACCTCGGGCCGACCCGCCGCATGATCGCGCGCCGTGCCGTTGAACAGCACGAGGCCACCACAATCCGGACGCACCGCCCACAGCGACGCCGCGTCGAGCGGCAGAGGTGACTCGGAGAGCCCGAGCCACGTGTCGGCGGGAGCGGAGGGAGGGACCAGGACCACGTTGCCATCGTACGACGCCGGTGGGACACACCGTCCAAACGGCCGCACGGGTGGGCCCCGCGAAAGATCATGTGGTCCCAATCGGTAGTGTCGCGTCCCGTGGGCGTAGAGGATGGCTTCGACGACGACGGGGTGGACTATCGACCGCCACCCGCGCTCGACGACCGTTTGTGGCGCCATCCCACCGAGATCGGCCGCGTCGACCGCGTCGGTTCGCTCCCCCCGCCGGCCCGGTCGCGTCGCAATCCGTGGGCGCTCGGTTTCGTGTCGGTCGTGGGGAGCGCAGTGCTCGCCGGTTCGCTGATGTTCACCGCAGGCGGCATCGGCGAGGAACCACAACGGCTCGGCCTGCAGCCGATCGCCACCTTGGTGGCCAACCCCGCTGGTGACAGCGGTGCCGGCATCGTCGCGATCGATGTCGACGCCGGCTCGAGCACCCGCCAGGGCAACGGCATGGTGCTCGAGGACGGCGTGCACGTCATGACCTCGCTGCAGCTCGTCCCGGCCGCCGCTCCGGGCAGCACCGATGTCGTATCGATCCGGGTCATCGACACCGACGGCGTCGCTCGACCTGGGGCGGTGGTGGCGCGCGACGCAATGAACGACCTGGCCATCATCCGCACCGACGGCCCAGCGCTGCAGCCTTGGGTGCCCTCGTCGCCGGTCGACGGCGTGGCGGGCGATCCCGTCACCGCACTCGGCGGCGGTCTGGGTACGGGTCTGCGGAGGTGGCAGAGCAGCATCCGGAGCGTCGGCGAGACCATGCGGAACGATGTCGTCGAGGTGGTCGGCCTCATCATGCTGGCCGATGCGCTCCCGGCCGTGGCCACCGGTTCGCCCGTCACCGACCGACATGGTGACCTTCTCGGCATGTTGTCGGTCGACTTGGGCTCGGGCCACAAAAGCTCGGCCGCCGCCTTGACCGCGACGATCGTGCCTGCAACACGAATGCTCTCGGCCGGCCGGCAGTTTCTCGCCACCGGCGAGATCTCGCACGGATGGCTGGGGGTCGAGGGGCCCTCGCCGGCGGACGCCACGCAGCGCGTGTCACTGCGCGCCGGCGTCACCGTCGATGAAGTGGTCTCCGGCAGCCCAGCCGGCGACGCAGGCGTTCAGCCAGGGGACGTGCTGCTCTCGGTGTGCGGCCGCAAGGTCGACTCGATCGACGATGTGCTCACCGAGGTCCTGGCCACGCCACCGGGCACGCTCTGCTCGCTGGTGATCTCGCGGGCCGGTGAACGGTGGCAGACCGCAGCGGTCATCGGCGAGCGCGCCGCCTGAACAACACCCAGCCGATCGTTCCGACGATCGTGGCGAGCAGACCTCCGGCGACGCCGAGCGATATCTGCTGTCGTCGACGAGCGTTCAACATGGTGAGCGGACCGGCCTCGTGCGCGGCGACGAAGGCTTCTTCGTTCGAGTTGTCGGGCTGCCAGCCGAGCGCACGGATGCGGTCGTTCGCGACCACCCACGGGTACACGGTGTAGGCGACGATGCCGGGGGGCGCCGACGCGATGCCCGACCGCCAACGCAGCTCGGCGACGGCGTTGAGCACCCAGCGCGAGACCCGCGGCCGTGGTCGGTTCCAGGCGAGCGCGTTCAGGGTCTCCGGACGGATCCACCCGTCGGGCGCGATGTTCAACACCGCGTCGACCTCGCTGGTGGTCGCGACCACGATCGCTTCGACGAGATCGTCGACGTGCAGGTACTGCGCAGGCGGGTCCTCGTCGGTGCGGATGGCCGCGACCTGGCGAAGCAACAGGGCCACGCGGCTCGGCAACCCGTCCGCCACGATGACCGTTGGGCGCAGCACCGCAAGGCTCAACCCAGGGTGCGCCGCGCGCCAGGCGAAGGCACGACGTTCGAGCTCGGCGCGTTGCACCGCGAACGCGAACTCGGGGTTCGGTCGAACCGGCGCGTCCTCGGTGAGGGGGATCGGGTTGTTCGGCCATGCGCCGTAGACCATGGCGGTCGACAGCACGAGCGCGTGACGAACACCGACCTGGACCGCATGCTCGAGCACCCGCATCGCGACGTCGAGGTCATCGGACGCACCGTCGAGCGACACCGCGTCGACCGGGAACGCACCTGCGAGGTGCACCAGTGCTTCGGCACCTTCGAACACGTCGTTCAACGCTGCGTGCGCGAGGTCGATGCGGATGACCGCCTCGGCGGCGATGTGCTCGAGTCCGGACGCGGCACGATCGACCGCGACGACCTGGTGGCCGTCGACGCGCAACCGCTCGACCACGCGCGACCCGAGGAACCCGGCGGCGCCGGTGACGACGATCTTCACGAGGTGAGGGCGCGGGCGACGCGACGGAATCGATGGTGCACGCACCTACGATGCCCCCATGAGCGACGACGGTCCACTCGGCGGAGGCGACCCCTTCGGCGCGATGCCCTTCTTCGGCGACCTGTTCCGCATGATGTCGTCGTCCCCGTCGTCGGCGTGGGAGTCCGCTCGTCAGCTCGCGGTCAGCGTCGCGACCGAGGGCACCAGCGAGCCGAACGTCGAGCCGTCCACTCGCATCGCGCTCGAGCAACTGGGCCGGGTCGCTGATCTGCACGTCGCCGATGCCTCGGGTCTGTCGACGTCCGTCGGTGGGCGCACACCCGAGATCGCCGCGGTCACGCGCGGCGTCTGGGCCCAGCGCACGATCGACACGTACCGCCCGCTGCTCGAACGGCTTGCCACGTCGTTGTCGTCGAAGCAGACCGCGCTCCCCGACGAGCTCGCGCACGATCCGGCGGCGGCGATGTTCGCGCCGATGATGCAGGCGATGGCCCCGATGATGCTGGCCATGACCGCGGGCAGCATGGTCGGCCAACTGGCCACACGTTGTCTCGGCGGATTCGATCTTCCGATCCCGCGCGACGGCGCGCACGAACTGCTCGTGCTCGTGCACAACGTCGATCAGTTCGCCGACGAGTGGAGCCTCCCGATCGACGAGCTGCGCTTGTGGGTGTGCATCAACGAGGTCGCCCATCACGCGGTGCTCGGCATTCCCCACGTCGGCGCCACGTTGCACGACCTGCTCGACACCTACGCGTCGGGGTTCCGCCCCGATCCGAACGCACTGCTCGACCGCATCGGCGGACTCGACCCCGCGGAAGGCGCAGAAGGGCTCGCGCGCCTGCAGGAGAGCCTCTCCGACCCTGACGTCGTGCTGGGCGTCGTCCAGAGCGCACAGCAGCGCGCCATGCTGCCCAACCTCGAGGCGCTCGTTGCCGTGATCGAGGGTTTCGTCGATCACACCATGGACACCATCGGCACCACGCTGATGCCCGCCTACGGTCGCATCACCGAAGCGGTTCGCCGCCATCGCGTCGAGACCGACCGGGCCGACCGCTTCGTCGAGCGCATCCTCGGCCTCAACCTCACGCAGGCGCAGTATGACCGCGGCAACGCGTTCGTGTCCGGCGTGCTCGAGCGGGCCGGCGAATCCGGACTCTCCCGGTTGTGGGACGATGCCACCAACCTGCCGACACCGGCCGAGGTCGACGCACCGGGGCTGTGGCTCGCGCGCATCGACCTACCGTCCGACTGACACCGCGGACGACGACCTCAGCTGTCACGATCTGCGTCGGCCCGGCGCGTGTGCTCGATGTGCACGCCGTCGCCCGCGCTGACCACCGGTGACGACGGCATGGTTCCCCAATCGCCCGACGTGGACGACGGTTCCTCCGCATGGTCGATCGGCCACGGCGCGATGAGCGTGGCGTCAGGGCGCGGCAGCACGCGTGTCGGGTCGACACCCGCCTCGGGGGGTGCCGGGGCCGCGGCCACTGCCGGTGCTCCACCAGCGGAACGTACGCCCACGATGTAGCTCACCGCGGCCGCGGTCGCAGCAAGCATGACGAGCGCGTAGCCGTAGCGGGCCCGGAACGGCAGCACGACCGGGATGAACGCGCCGATCACCCAGGTCAGCTGGAAGCGCGCTTCGAAGCGCGCGAACGATCGGCCGTAGTTGGCGTCGGGGGCGTCGCGCTGGACGAGTGAATCGAATGCGAGCTTGCCCGCGCCCGTCGCGAACGCCACCGTGAGCGACAGCAGGAACGCGCCGAGCAGACCACCGTTCCACGTGGCCACGAGCCCGACCACCGCGGTGGCGATGAGCACCCCGAGCACGATTCGCTCTTCGGCCACCCGCCGCCGCAGCGCGGGCGCGACGCGGGCACCGACCAGCGCGCCAATACCGGCGCCGAGCACCACCGCACCGAAGTGCCAGGCCGGCGAACGCGGGTCGCCGATGATGTCGATCCGGCGCACGATGGCCGTGGATGCGCCCACCGCGGCCCCGAGTGGTTTGACGTCGACGCCTTCCTTGCCGCCGCGGAACTCGAACGCGAGCAGGAAGGTCATGAAGCCGACGATGCCGCGCAGGACCGACATCGCGGAGCTGGCGAGGAAGATGCTGGAGCCACGCAGCTCACGCTTCTCCTCGACCCCTTCGGGATGATCGGCCACCGTGAGCAGCGGAAGTTGCAGCGACGCCACGCCGGCGACGACGAACACCACGAACGCGATCGCGGCCGACCAACCCGGTCCGCCGATGAGCGCCAGGACCGCGCCCAACGCCGCGCCGCTCATCGAGCCGATAGCCGACAGTAAGGCCAGCTTCGAGTTCGCCTCGACCAACTTGTGCTCGGAGTCGACCAGCTTCGGCACGAGCGCTCGGTTGGCGATGACGTAGGTCTTCTGCAACACGAGCATCACGAACGCTTCGGGGAACAGCAGCAGGCTGTCTATGTGGCCCATCATCAAGAACGCGACGACCGAGCGACCGAACGTGGACGCCAGCACCATGGTGCGCCGGCCACCTCGCGCGCGATCGACCGCCGGGCCGATGAGCGGCGTCACCACAGCGAACGGCGCGATCGTGAGAAACAGGTACAGCGCCACCTTCTCGCGCGCCGCGCTCGGGTCGACAGAGAAGAAGATCGAGCCGGCCAACGCAATGGTGACGAGGCCGTCGCCCACCGACGACAGCGTGTGCACACGAGCGAACCGGTTGAACGGCGTGGCCACCATGGCGACGGGGGCCTTCGCGCGAGTCGGCTTCTCGAGCGGGCGCCAGCCGGAAGTGGTCACGGGGGCCATGGTAGGGGCGTGTGTCGCTACGACGGGGCCGCGAGATGTCGCAATGCCGCTCCACCTGCCGGTAGACCACTCCCACGACGCGACCCGACAGGAGGCTCCGCAACGATGACCGAACTCGTCGCCGTCTACGGCACGTTGCGGCGCGGCGGCCGCCTTCATCACCACCTGGGGGTTTCGGCAGGGCGTGCCCGCGCCGTGGGGTGCGCACGTCTTGCAGGCGACCTCTACGAGGTGGTGCCCGAGCGTCGTGACACCGGGGTCGCCATGTCGTACCCCTGTTACTACGAAGGTGGCGCGGGCCGCGTGGTGGTCGAGATCTACGAGGTGCTCGACCCGACCCTGTGGACCGACCTCGACCAGCTCGAGGGGTTTCTCCCCCACGACCTCGAGCGGTCCGAGTACCACCGCCGCGTGGTGCCGCTGCTCGACCCGCACACCGACGAGTTCGAGGCCTGCGCCACCGCGTGGACCTACGTGTACGTCCGGACGGCACCCGACCCGGCGCGCCACATCGCCGGAGGCGATTGGATCGCCGCCACCGGCTGAGCCGGACGCCACTCAGCCGTTTGGGTCCTCGTACTTGTAGCCGAGGCCGCGCACCGTGCCGATGCGCTGAGGTTCGCCCGTGCCGCGTTCGATCTTGGCCCGCAGACGTTTGACATGGACGTCGAGCGTCTTCGTATCGCCGACGTAGTCCTCGCCCCACACCCGATAGATGAGCGTGTCGCGGGTGACGACCCGACCGGCGTTGGCCAGCAGCAGCGCCAGAACGTCGAACTCCTTGCGGGTGAGCTCTACCAGCTCGCCGTCGACGCGCACCTCGTGCCGGGCGTGGTCGACGACCACCCCACGCACGCGCAGCACTTCGGTCGGTAGGTCACCGTCGGCGTCACCGACGTTCTGCGGGCGGCTCTCGGTGCGTCGCAGATTGGCGCGCACTCGCGCCACGAGCTCGCGGAGCCGGTACGGCTTGGTCACATAGTCGCCGGCACCCACCTCGAGGCCGACCACCGCGTCGACCTCCTCGCTCTTCGCCGTGACCATGATGATCGGCACGTTGGACGTGGCGCGCATGATGCGGCACACGTCGAGCCCGGAGAGCTTGGGCAGCATCACGTCGAGCAGCACGATGTCAGGCGGATCGCGCCGGAACTCCTCGAGCGCGGCCGCACCGTCCGCGGCCACCGTGACCCGGAAGCCTTCACGGGTGAAGCCCACCGTGAGCGCGACGGAGAACGAGGGCTCGTCCTCGACGATGAGCAGGTGCGGGGCGCCGTCGGACCCGCCGGAGCGAACCGTCATGGCCGGTCACCCCGTGTCGCGCGCGGCAACAGCATCGCGAACGTCGAGCCTTCTCCTTCGCGCGACACCACCGTGACGTCACCCCCGTGGTTGCGCGCGACATGCCGGGCGATCGACAGGCCCAGGCCGCTGCCGCCTGTCTCGCGCGACCGCGCCTTGTCGACCCGGTAGAACCGCTCGAAGATCCGTTCGAGCTCGGAGGTGGGGATGCCGATGCCGTGATCTTGCACCACGATCGCCATCTCGTGCTCGCTGGTGCTCACCCGGACGTCGACCGCACCACCCGACTCGGAGTACTTCACCGCGTTCTCCAGCAGATTCGACAGTGCCGAGGCGATCTGGCGTCGATCGCCGACGAACCGCAGCGACCCGTCGATGGCGCCGACGGTGAGGATGACCCCGCGGCGTTCGGCCACGGGATACACACGGTCGACGCACTCGCGCACGAGGAGGTCAATGCCGAACTCATCCACGTTCGGCGCGTCGTTGCCCTCGATGCGGCTGAGGGTGAGGAGGTCATCGACCATGTTGCTGACCCGGAACGACTCGTTGCGGACCCGCTCGGAAAGGCGCTGCACGATGCCGGCATCGGACTCGCCGGCGAGGGTCTCGGCCAGCAGAGCAAGTGCGCCGATGGGTGTCTTCAGCTCGTGGCTGACGTTGGCCACGAAGTCACGACGGATCGAGTCGATGCGCTGCGTCTCGGTGATGTCGTCGATCACCGCGATCGCGCCGACCAGGTCGCTGCCGCTGCGCAGCGGGGCGGCGTGCACGACCAGGGTGCGACGAGGTGGGCCGTACAGCTCGAGCTCGCGGTCGCACGGCACACCGCCGCGTGCCACCTCGAGCAACTCGAGCACCGCGGCCTCGACCAAGGCCTCGCCGTGGCGTGCGCCGACGAACGATTGTGCGTACGCGTTGCGAAACACCACGGTGCCCTGCTCGTCGCAAACCACCGCGCCCTGGGTCATCTCGCTCAACGCGAGCTCGAGCCGAAGCTCGGCCTGATGAACGCGATCGTCACGTTCGCGCACCCGTTGGACCGAGCGCTCGAGGCGCGCCATCGCGACGTCGCTCCGCGGTCGCCCAGGTGCCGCGTCGCCGAGATGCTCGACCACCTCGATGAGCCGGCGCACCGTGCGTTGCTGGAGTCGCCAAGCGACGATCGCCACGACGAGTGCAACGGCGAGTGCGATGGCCGCGAGCACGTAGCCCATGTTCAACCGACCTCGTCGAACGCTTCGAAGGCGCCGAGTACCGAGAGATCGTCGATCGCGGCGGGCGGCGTGAGCAACGAGACGGTGGCATAGCCGTCGCGCACGATCGCGGTGTCGGTGCCATCGGGGGCGGGTGACCGATTGGGGAGCAACTGCAGACGGATGAGGCCCGGCAGGTGCTCGGCGATGGAGGTGCGCATGGCCCCGAGCGGCGCGAGCGTCGCGTAGCGAACCCCGCGCACCTCGTGCGGCTCCACGTTGGGCACGTTGAGGTTGATCGCCGTGCGCGGCGGTGCGTCGGCCAGCCAGGCGGCCGCCTGCCGTGCGAGGCCGGTGGCCGTTCCCCACCGGATCGGGTGTCCGATGTCGATGCTCACCGCGAGGCCGGACAAGCCCCACGCCGCGGCCGTGAGCGCGGCGCCGATGGTGCCCGAGTGCAGCGTGGAGCGACCAGTGTTCAGCCCGGGGTTCACGCCCGACACGATGAGGTCGGGTGGCGCACCGAATGCGCCGAGCACCCCCGCGATGACGCACAGCGCCGGCGCTCCGGCGAGCGCGAACGCGTCATCGGGCCACCCGTCGACGCGCACCCGCTCGTAACGGATCTCGTCGTTCGGGGCGGCCATCGATGCCGAGCTGCCACTCATCTCGCCGTGGGGTGCGACCATGACGACGTCGAACATCGACTCGCGCATGGCCAGCGCGAGCGCGACGATGCCGGGCGCGTGCACGCCGTCGTCGTTCGTGACGAGTACCCGCATGCTCGAGATCAGAGCTCTTCGACTTCGGGGCGTTGCGCCTTGGCCAACGCCCGCGCCGCTCCCGTGTGCTCGGGCAACCAGCCCGTGATCATGTATTGCGTGCGCTCACCGATGTTGACCGCATGATCGCCGATGCGCTCGTAGTAGCGACCGACGAGCGCCAACTGGACTGCCGTGTTGAGCGGGACGTGCGCACTCTCGTTGGCGCGCATGATGGCCTGGACGTACTCGGCCTGCAACGAGTCGAGCGCGTCGTCCATGTCGTCGAGCGCAGCTGCAAGCGCTGCGTCGCTCGTGGCGTAGGCGTCGACCGCCCGGCGGGTCAACGTATGCGCATGCTCGCTCATCTGCTCGATGAGTCCGCGCAGGCGCGGGTCGATGGTCGAGCCGTAGATGCGACGCACGGTCTTGCAGATGTTGACGCTGAGGTCACCCGACCGTTCGAGCTCCCAGTTGAGCTTGACCGCCGTCATGAGCGCCCGCAGATCGCTGGCCATCGGTTGCTGCAACGCGAGCAACCGGAGGCAGCGCTCCTCGATCTCGGTGGACTTCTGGTCGAGCACGTCGTCGTGGTCGATGACGCGTTGCGCAGCCTGAAGGTCCATGTCGAGCAGCGCCTGGGTGGCGCGAGGAATCGACTCGGTGACGAGCGCCGCGAGCTGCACGATCTCGCCCTTCACGTCGTCGAGCGCGTGATGGAAGCTCTTTCGCGACTCCTCGGGCACGCTCTTCCCTTCTCTCCGCTTGCTCCTGGCGTCGACCGCAACAGCTGCGGGCGGCACCTTGCATCCATCTTGCCAGCTCACGTGGCGTCACCACGTGACGGCGGCGGCGGCAACAAGAACCTCGTGGTCGTGGGGGTAGCTCAGACGCGTCGCCGCGACCTCGGGCGCGCACCACGCCACCTGGTCGACCTCGTCGTTGACGACGAACTCGCCCTGCTCGACCCGCATGACGAAGTAGCGGACCTCCTTCGACCGGCCGCGATGGTCGACGTAGCGGATGGCCGCGACCTCGGGTCCGACGGCGCAGGCGTACCCGGTCTCCTCGAACACCTCACGCCGGGCTGTCTCGGCCGGTGTCTCGCCGCGCTCGGCCTTGCCCTTGGGAAACGACCAGTCGTCGTAACGGGGGCGATGCACCAGCAGCAGCTCCGGACCGTCGACCCCGACGCGCCGGACCACACCGCCCGCCGCACGCACCCGGGGCGCCACCTCAC
>JBKJKR010000198.1:0-4939 GCA_046597135.1 Acidimicrobiales bacterium
GGACCTCGAGTGCGAACACCGCGCCCGCCAGTGGCACCCCGAACACGGCCCCGAATCCCCCGCCCAACGAAGCGATCAGCATCAGCCGCCGATCGGCGGGGTCGAGCCGCACCGCACGGGAGAACGCATCGGTGAGGCTCCCCGACATCTGCAGTGCCGTGCCCTCGCGTCCGGCTGATCCACCCACCAGGTGCGTGAGCCACGTACCCCCGAGCACCAGCGGGGCCATGCGACGCGGCACCCAGCCGGTGGGGTCGTGGATCTCGTCGAGCAGCAGCGCGTTGCCCTGCACGGCGCGCCCACCGAGGTACCGATGTGCGAGCCCGACCACGAGGCCGGCCACCGGGAGCAACCAGACCAGCCAGTCGTGATCGACACGCGTCTCGGTGACCTTGTCGAGACCTTCGAGGAACACGTACGACGACAGCCCGGCCAGCACACCCGACGCTGCGCCGAGCACCACCCAGCGCACCAGGTGCGTGGTGAGATCGGCCTGTTCTCGCAGAACGACGAGCCCTCGGGCGAGTGAGCCGTTGCGGGGCGTGGGAGGCGGTGAACTCATGGCTACGGTCAGGGTAGTGAACGTCGACGAGCCGAACGAAGGCCTTTGGTCGGGCCCAACCTACGACTTCGCGTTCCCGGTCGATGCCGGGCACGTGCTCGCCTTCAAGCGGGCCATCGGTGAGCCCGACGAGCCGTCGATTGCGCCGCCGACGTTTGCTGCCGCGACCGACCACTTCGACCCGCGATACCTGCGCCGACCACCTCGGGGACGCGGGTGGGGCGCCGGGCTGCCCGTGAGCCACCTCCACGTCGAGCAGCACTTCACGTACCGCCGTCCGGTGCGGGTCGGCGAACTGCTGACCGCGCGCAAAGGGCCGGGGCGCCGATGGACGAAGACGGGCCGCTCTGGTCAGCTGGACTTCGTCGAGGAGCGCACCGAGCTGCGTGACGGCGACGAGCACCTCGTCGTGGTGATGTGCTGGGTCGACGTCCATGCCGAACGAACCCACGCCGAGCTCACCAACGCACAGCTCGAGCGACCCGTCGTGGCACCACCCGAAGGCGCGGTGATCGTGGCCGAGGACCTGTCGCGCACGCAGTTCGTGATGTACGCGGGGGCCTCGGGAGATTTCCACCCTCTGCACCACGACGAGGACCTCGCCCACCGGCACGGTTACCCATCGGTGTTCGCGCCGGGCATGCTCACCATGGCGCTGACCGCGCGGGCCTTGACCGACGTCGTCGGCCACGAGTGCCTGCGGTCCTTCGGCGGCCGCTTCCGCGCGCAGGTCTGGCCGGGCGACACGCTCCATGCCGTCGTCACCGAGCAACCCGCCGGCGAAGGTCGGGCCTTCACGGTGGTCACCGGCAACCACAACGGCGCCGTGGTGTTCGAGGCCACGGCGACCACCCGATGAGCACGCCGCGTCGTCTCGTGCTCGCCTCCGCGTCGCCGGCCCGGCTGGGCCTGTTGCGCGCCGCCGGATTCGCGCCTGAGGTGATCGTCTCGGGCGTCGACGAGGACGCCATCGAGGCGGCAACACTTCCCGATCTCGTTGTCGCGCTCGCTGCGGCGAAGGCCACTGCAGTGGCCGCCCGCGTCGACTCGGCAACGGGGGCCGTGGTGGTCGGCTGCGATTCACTTCTCGATGTCGACGGTGTCGCGCACGGCAAGCCGAGCAGCATCGACGACGCGCGGGTGCGCCTACGGGGTCTCCGCGGCCGCCGCGCCGTGCTGCGCACCGGCCATTGCGTGATCGACACCGCATCGTCGCGTCACGCTCGCGGCGTGGCCTCGACCACCGTGCAGTTCGCCACCTTCGACGACGACGAGCTCGAGGCCTACCTCGCCACCGGCGAGCCGCTCGCAGTCGCCGGTGCGTTCACGCTCGACGGCCGCTCGTCCCCCTTCATCGACCGCATCGACGGCGACCACGGCAACGTCATCGGCCTCTCGTTGCCGCTCTTTCGCCGGCTGCTCGGCGAGATCGACCTGCGAGTCATGGACCTGTGGACGTGACCGGGCCCATGTCACCGACCGCGCCGGCCTTGGACCAGCCGAGGACGCAGCCACTCCGGATCGGTTCGCTCACGTTGGCCGCGCCGGTCGTGCTCGCGCCCATGGCCGGCGTGACCGACCATGCGTTCCGCGCGCTCTGTCGCTCGTACGCGCCAGGGCTCTTGTACGTGAGCGAGATGATCACGGCACGGGCGCTGGTCGAGGACAACCGCAAGACCTTCACGATGCTGCCACGCGCCGACGAGCCGGCACCGCGGAGCGTGCAGCTCTACGGCGCCGCGCCGCGCACGATGTTCGAAGCCGTCCGCCGACTCGTCGATGCCCACGGCGTCCAGCACATCGACCTCAACTTCGGCTGCCCCGTCCCGAAGGTGACCCGCAAGGGCGGCGGTTCGGCCGTGCCGGTGCGCCACCGGCTCTTCGGCGACATCGTGGCCGCCGCCGTGCGCGCCGCGCGCACCTGCGACGTGCCGCTCACCGTGAAGTTCCGCATCGGCATCGACGACACGCTGACCACGTACCTCCGGGCCGGGCGCATCGCCGAGGCCGAGGGTGCCGCCGCGGTCGCGTTGCATGCACGGACCGCCGAACAGCGCTATTCGGGGGCGGCGCGCTGGGAGGCCATCGGTCGCCTCAAAGAGGCCGTGACCACCATTCCGGTGCTCGGCAACGGCGACATCTGGCGGGCGGACGACGCGCTCCGCATGATCGCGGCAACCGGCTGCGACGGAGTGGTGGTCGGTCGTGGCTGCCTCGGTCGTCCCTGGCTCTTCGCCGACCTCGTCGACGTCTTCGCCGGTCGTCCGACGCGTGCGCCACGACCGCTCGAGATGGTGGTCCCGGTGCTCCATCGACATGCCGACCTCCTGATCGACACCATCGGCGAGGCCAACGCGATGCGCACGTTGCGCCGACACCTCGGCTGGTACCTCCAGGGCTATCCCGTGGGCGACGGCGTGCGCCAGCGCATGCGTCTCGTCGCGTCGCGCGCGGAGCTCGACGAACTGCTCGCGTCGCTCGACCCGGCGATGCGCCAGCTCGCCGGCGCCGACGCACTGCCGCGCGGGCGCACCGACGGCCCCCAGCGCGTGACCCTTCCCGACCGCTGGATCGAGCTCGCCGACGACCCGACGCCCCCGGAGGGCGCCGACCTCCTGGTCACCGGCGGCTAACCGGGTGCTGGACATCCTTCGACGTGGCGGCGGGCGTGTGCCGGGTTCGTTGTGGTCGGGGCCGGCGCGTTCGTTGAAGGATGGCGTACCTGGGCGGTACTTCACGCTCCGAAGAACACCGCGGCCGCCGTGCACCGAGGGTGTGGCCTGGAACGTCATCGCCCAGCCGATCACCATGAGCAAGGCGCAGATCGCGGCGTTCACCGGGGCGTTCGCCGAACCCAACAACCGTCCGACGCAGAAGCTCGGCTCGCGAACACTGGTGGTCGACACCGCGGTGGCGGTGGGCCACTGAAGGCCTGATGCTCAGACCGCCGGGCGTATGCGGTAGTGCACCGGCAACGACTTGAGTCCGACGACGAAGCTGGAGGCGGTCTGGGCCGGGGTCCCCGCGTACTCGAGTGTGTCGACCCGCGAGGCAAGCTCGTGCACGAGTGCGTGCATGCTCGCCCGCGCCAGGTGTGCGCCGAGGCAGAAGTGCTCGGCCCAACCGAAGCCGAGATGGCGATTGGGCTGACGCGAGACGTCGAACCGGAACGGGTCGGCGAACACCTCATCGTCGCGGTTCGCGGACGCGTAGAACAGCGTCAGCCGTTCGCCTTCGCGGATGTGGCGACCGTGGAGCTCGGTGTCGCGCAGCGCCGTGCGCTTCATGTAGTTGACCGGCGTGGTCCAGCGAACGATCTCCTCGACCGCGGGACGCGTGAGCTCGGGGTGCCGGCCCACGAGCGCGAGCTGTTCGGGATGCTCGACGAACGCAGCGAGCGCACCCGACAGCGCGTTGCGCGTGGTGTCGTGCCCGGCGCTGAACACGATCAGGTAGTAGCCGAAGGTCTCGAGCGGACCCAACGGCTCGCCGCCCGGCAGCATCGCATTCGCCAGGAGCGACGCGAGATCGTCGCGGGGGTGCGCACGACGGTCGTTGATGATGCGATCGAACAGGACGTAGAACTCGGTGCCCAGCTCCTTGCTCGCCTCGGCGCGCGAGGCACCTTCGCGCTGGATGTCGGGGTCGTCGCTCGCGAAGAGCTGCTGGGTGAGCTCGAGCACCCGCTCCTCGTCGTCACGATCGATGCCGAGGATGGTGGCGAGCACGCGCAACGGGTGGCGTTGCGCGATGCGCTCGATGAAGTCGCACTCCCCCTCCTCGCCGAGCGAGTCGACCAACGCCCGCGCGCTGGCAGTCACGATCTCGTCGAGCTGATCGATGCCTTTCGGGGTGAAGAACCCACTGGCCACCTTGCGGTAGAGCCGATGCGTCGGCGGGTCCATCTCGATGATGGTCCGCATGTCGCGCAGCGGGCTTCCGCCCTCGAGGTTCGCCGCGACCTGTTCGTCGTTGAGCACCACGATGCCGTGCGCGTTCGAGAACACCTCGGGCTGGCTCGCGACCTCCATGATGTCGGCATGCTTCGTCACCGCCCAGAAGGTCTCGAACCCCGGCGGCTCGCACCAGTGCACGGGTGACGCGGCTCGCATGGCGGTCCACACGTCATGGGGTGCGCCTGAACGGCCGTAACGATCGGGCGCGACCAGGTCGAGCGGATCGATCTCGAACGTCGGCGCGGCTTCGGTGACCTGGCTCATGCATGCCTCCCCATGGCCCACACGATGGTGCGTCGCACGTACATCGTATACATCCCCGGACCAGGGGGTCGTCACGGTCGAGTCAGAGGGGGTGGCCGTATTGCGCGAGCGCATCGGCGTTCAGCTCGACACCGAAGCCCGGCCCGGCGACCGCGAG
>JBKJKR010000319.1:0-5533 GCA_046597135.1 Acidimicrobiales bacterium
CTCGCGTGGCGCGTCCTTGCCGGCCATTCGTTCGAAGTGCAGCACCGTGAACACCGCTTCGTCGACGCTCGGGCCGGGCAGGGCGTGCATGACGCTCAACGAATCGACGTTGTACAGCACGGTCACGTTGGGGAACAGGTTGTACTGGTTCAGCGTGGTGACCTGATCGGTGTCGAGGTGCGACACGTCGACACCGCGCGCTGCGAGCACGCCGCGGATGCCGTCGGCGATGACGTCCTGCACCGTCTGCCCGTCGGCCAGCTCGGGAACCGGACAGGGATCGTTGACCCCCATGCGCATGCCCTGGGTGACGATGAACGAGTCCCACACCACCTGCGGGTCGACGTTGCGACCGAGGCGCGGGCTGGGCACGCCGTACCGCTGCTTCGACACCCCGTGGCGCTCCCACAGGTGCTGGCCGGCGTTGATGTCGTCGATGCTGCCGAGCATCTCCTGGTGCAGGCACTGCACGTGATAGGTCTCGGAGAACCCTTCGGACAGCACCTTCCAGTTCGCGGGCACCGTGGTGGTGATGACCCGGGTGCAGCGGTAGACGTCGGGTTCGATCCACGCCGCGTCGCCAGGTACGCCCTCGAGGTAGTCGGCGAGCGACATCGCGTCGACGTCGAGGTTGACGAAGACGAGACGACCCCACGTGTCGACCCGCGCCGGCAACAACGGAAGGTCGTCGTTGCGCAGCGTGCCGAAGCCCTTGCGCGACGGCACCTGGCGAAGCCGGCCCTGCAGATCCCACGACCAGTTGTGGTACAGGCACCGCAGCTCGGTCATGCCGGAGCCCGCGCCTTCGCAGATGATGTTGCCGCGGTGGCGGCACGCGTTCTGGAACGCCCGCAGCTCGCCGTCGTCGCCGCGCACGATGAGCACCGAGTACGGGCCGGCGCGGTACTCGAAGTAGTCGCCCGGCTCGACGACGTGATCGACGCTGCACGCCACGAGCCACGCCTTGGCGAACACCTTCTCGAGCTCGACCTGGGCGAACTCGGGCGAGGTGTATCGATACACCGGGATCCTGGTCGGCGATCCGTTGCCGCTGCCCATGGACGAGATGGCAGTGCCGATCACGTCTTCCGCGGCTCGCGTTTCGGCGATGGTCATCTCGGCCCCCTTCGACTGTCCGACCACGGTAGCGGTGATGGGCGTCACGCCACCACGCCGCGGGCCCGCAGCGCAGCCACCTGCTCGCCCGATCGACCGAGCTCGGCGAGCACCGCATCGGTGTGCTCACCGGGTGCGGGCGGCGCAAGCCGCGACCGGCCGCGGGTGCCGTCGACGCTCACCGGCACGCCGACGAGCCGCAGATCGTCGATGAGCGGGTGCGGACACGGCTCGAGCAACCCAAGGGCCGAGAGCTGCTCGTCCTGGGCCAACTCGTCGACGCCGCGGACCCGGCTGCACGGCACTGCATGGGCCCGCAACACCGACTCCCACTCGAGCGCGCTGCGTTCACGCATGCGCGGCGCGATGAACCCGCGGAGCTCGTCGCGGTACTTCACGCGCAACGTGTTCGACGCGAACCGAGGATCGGTGACGATGGCGTCGAGTCCGGTGGCGGTCATGAACGAGCGGAAGAGGTTGTCGTTCGCCGCGGCGACCATGACGCCGACGTCGTCGGACGTGGGATACAGCTCGTACGGGGCGATCATCGGGGTGGTGGTGCCCTGGCGGGTCGGCACGTTGTCGGTCGCGAGGTAACCGGTGAGGTGGTAGCCGAGCCACCACGTGGCGATCTCGAACAAGCTCGTCTCGACCCGCGCCCCGTGGCCGGTGGCCTCGCGGTTGGTGAGCGCGGCCATGATCGCGATGGTGGCCCACGCCGCGGTGCCGAGGTCGATCGCGCCGATGCCGAGCCGCACCGGCGGTCGATCGGGTTCGCCGGTCATGGCCATGATGCCGCTGTACGCCTGGAGCACCGGGTCGTAGCCCGGACTGTCGCGCATCGGCCCCACACCACCGAAGGCGGAGATCGAGCAGTGCACGAGCCGCGGGTTCAGTTCGCACAGCGCGTCGGCACCGAGACCGCGCTTGGCGAGCGAGCCCGGCCGGAAGCTCTCGACCACGACATCGGCTCGCGACGCGAGCTCGCGGACGATCGTCGCGCCGTCATCGGTGTCGAGGTCGATGGCAATGGCGCGCTTGTTGCGGTTGGCCGACAGGTATGACGTGCTGATGCCGTTCCAAGCCGGCGGCACCCACGCACGCGTGTCGTCGCCCACACCAGGGCTCTCGATCTTGATGACGTCGGCTCCGAGGTCGCCGAGCGTCATCGTGCAGTACGGCCCGGCGAAGTTGCGCGTGAGATCGACCACGCGCACCCCCTCGAGCGTGGTCGCGAACGTCATGGACGCGGCGCCCCGTAGCGGGCGCGGAGCTCGTGCTTGAGGATCTTGCCCGTAGCGTTGCGCGGCAGCGTGGCGACGACCTCGAGGCGCTCGGGGATCTTCTGGCGCATGATCTGCGCTTCGACGCAGTATGCGGTCAGCTCGGCCTCGGTGAGCGGGTCGGCACCGTCGCGACATTCGACCACCGCACACACGAGCTCACCGCGGTCGCGATCGGGCAGGCCGATCACCGCGGCGTCGACCACCTTGGGATGTGCGTACAGGAGATCCTCGACTTCTTTGGCCGAGATGTTCTCGCCCTTGCGGATGATGATGTCCTTCATGCGGCCGGTGATGACGACGTAGCCGTCGGCGTCGAGGTGGCCGATGTCGCCGGTGCGGAACCAGCCGTCGGCATCGAACGCGTCGGCGTTGAGCGCGGGGTCGAGGTAGCCCGACATGACGGAGTCGCCCTTGACGCGCATCTCGCCGTCGACCCCCGCCGGCGCGGTCGTACCGTCGGGCAGCACGGCCTTGATCTGCATGCCGAGCACCGCGTGGCCCGACGTGTACATGAGGTGCTCGTCGGTGTCGGTCGGGTCGTTGATGGCGGTGATGCAGCTCTCGGTCATGCCCCAGCCGTGCCCGATGCCGAGGCCACCGATCTCGCGCTTGACCTCGAGATGCATCTCGGGCGGCATGGGTGCGCCGCCGCCGCTCATGAACCGCACTTCGGGCAGCACCGACACACCCGGGTTCTTGCGCTGGAGTTCGATGAACGAGAGGTAGAACGCCGGCGCGCCACCCACGATGGTGACGTGGTTCTTGGTGAACACCTCGGACGACCTCGCCGGGTCGAAGGCCTCGACGCAGACCAGACCCATGCCCTCGCGCAGCCCGGCCAGCAGGTTGTTGAGCCCGCCCACGTGGGTGAACGGGAACGCCATGCCGAAGCGGTCACCGAACCGCACGTGCTGGCGTATGCAGAACGCCTTGCCCGCCGCGATGGAGCTGTGATCGGTGTGCTGCGCACCCTTCGGGTCGGCGGTGGTGCCCGACGTGTAATAGATCCAGCGCACGTCGCGCGTCGTGTCGGCACCCGGCGGCGAAGGAAGCGTTGCGGGGTCGCCGTCGGGCAGCGAACGATCGCACACCCGCAGCCGCAGCCCGGGGCGCTCGGCGGCCACTCGCGCACCCATCTCGGCGTAGTCGACCCCGCGCCACGTGCCAGGGACGCACAGCAGGCTCGCACCGGTCTGGGCGAGGCAGAAGGCGAGCTCGCGATCGCGATAGACCGGCAGCACCGGCACCTGTCGCACACCGAGCCGTGCGAGCCCGGCCAGCAGCACGATCGTCTCGATCCACGTGGGCAGCTGCCACGCCACGGTGTCGCCCGGGCGCACACCCTCCGCGTAGAAGCCGGCAGCCGCACGCTCGGCGGCGTCCCGGTACTGCGCGCAGGTCAGGGTCCGGTCGTTCTCATCGGTGATGAACACGAAGTCGGGTGTGGCCTCGGCGCGGGCGACCACCATCTCCCAAACGGTGTCCGCATCGATCGGCGTGTGCGTGCTCACTGTGCCCCTTCCGACCTCGTGACCGTAGCGAGCACTAACGACGGCCGAGGAAGCGGCCGAACACCAGGCAGAGCGCGCCCGCGCCGATGAAGGCCACGAAGAGTGACCACCAACCGAAGTCACCGACGCCTTCGCCGCCCGCGGCGTTGAACAGCGCACCGCCGACCACCGCACCGAGCACGCCGATGAGCAACGTGAACAGACACCCGCGCTTTTCGACACCCGTGACGGTCTGCGCGAGCGAGCCGGCGACGAGGCCGATGACGATCCAGGCGAACAGTCCCACGCGGCTACCTCACTCGTCGGGGATGTAGGACGACAGCAGCTTCGACGCCTGGCCCTCGATCATCTGGCCGGGCACGACACCGTTCGGGTAGCGCTCCTCGAGAGTGCGCTCGAAGCCCTCGCGCCAACCGACCTTGCACGGACCGGTGAGCGAGATGCGCTTGGTCGGGTCGGCGATCGAGCCGCGCAGCGTGCCCGGGATGACCTTCACCTGGACCTCGGGCGTGATGCCCGTGAGCTCTCCCAGGTATGCACACCACTCCTGCACGGACACGCCTTCGTCGCCGCCCCAGTTCACGATGGTGGCCGGCACCGACGCGGCCGCGAGCAGTGCCTCGGTCTGGTCGTTGATGTCGTCCTGATGGATCGGGCTGTAGGTGCACGGATCCCAACGCGTGACCACGGGAACCTGACCCACGAGCCAGTCCATGTGATACGTGGGCAGGCCGCCGTTCGGCCCGTACGACGCGTTCATGCGCGCGACGGTGACGGGCAGGTCGAACGCGCGAGCGCAGTAGCGGGCCACGGCCTCGCCGGTGATCTTGGAGATGGAGTACGTCGGTGCGTGTACGCCGTTCGCGTCACCGAGCGGGTCGGTCTCCTTGAAGACGTGCAGCGGATCCTCCTGCGGCTTGTACGTCGACTGGGTCGACATGACGAGCGCGGCCTTGGCTTTGCGGCAATGCCGCAACAACAGCCCCGTGCCTTCGCCGTTGACCTGGATGGCGTAGTCGTAGTCGAGTCCACCACCTTGGAACGTGGCCAGGTGCAGCACGTACGTGAAGTCGTCCGGCAAGTCGGAGTAGTCACCCTCGGCGAGGTCGACCACACGAGTCGTGACGCCCAAGGCGTCGACCTTCTCGCGCGAGCCGGCCTCGCTGAAACGGGCGATGCCCCAAACCTCGTTGTCGCGGGCGAGCGACTGCGTGAGCGGGAACGCGATCTGGCCCGCCGGACCCGTGATAAGAATTTTCTCGCCGCGCAACATGGTGGGTTCCCCTCCGCCGGTTCGGGACCGGATCGTAGGGGAACCAGGCGTCACACGCCGCAGTACTAGACGCCGCAGTACTAGTGACCTGAGTCGTTAGATCAACGTCAAATAGGAATTTTGGTGGGCTCGGCCGCGTTCGGTCCTGTTGTCAACGACGATGGGGGTCGATCATGGCAACTGCGGGACGTCCGAAAGCAACGCTGATCCTCACTGAGGACGAGGCGGAAACCTTGGCGCGGTGGGCTCGCCGGCCCACGACCGCGCAAGCGTTGGCGTTGCGGTGCAGGGTCGTGTTGGCGTGCGCCGATGGCGGCAACGACCTCGAAGTTGCGGAACGGCTCGGC
>JBKJKR010000547.1:0-10017 GCA_046597135.1 Acidimicrobiales bacterium
CCGTACCGGGCCAGCTCCGAGAAGGCGTACTCCACGGACGCCAACATCTGGGGCGCCACCCACGAGGCCAAGTCGCTCGAGTTCCTCGACACCTCCATGGAGATCGTCGAGCCGATCATGGGCGTCAAGCACTGGGACACCGACGTCGTCATCGAACCCGAGCTCGTCACGGTGCGCTTCGAGAACGGGTGGCCGGTCGCCTTGAACGGCACCGAGTACGCCTCGAAGGTCGACCTCGTACTCGAGGCGAATCGCATCGGCGGCTTGCACGGCCTCGGCATGTGCGACCAGATCGAGAATCGCATCATCGAGGCCAAGTCGCGCGGCATCTACGAGGCGCCCGGCATGGCGCTCCTGTTCGTCGCGTACGAACGGCTCGTCAGCGGCATCCACAACGAGGCCACCATCGAGAACTACCGCACCATGGGACGTCGCCTCGGCCGGTTGCTGTACGAGGGTCGCTGGTTCGACCCGCAGTCGCTCATGCTGCGCGAACCGCTGCAACGCTGGGTGGGCTCGGCCATCACCGGCGAGGTCACCGTGCGGCTGCGCCGCGGCGACGACTACACCATCGTCGACACCACGAGCCCCAACCTCACGTACGCACCCGAGCGCCTGTCGATGGAGCGCAGCGAGAGTGCTTTCGGCCCCGAGGACCGCATCGGTCAGCTCACCATGCGCAATCTCGACATCAACGACTCGCGCGAGAAGCTCGCGGTCTATCGCGACGCCGGGGCGCTCGGCTCGGGCAGCGGCGTCGGCCTCCTCGGCCTCGACGCCGGCGAGTGACCACCGAGTGATCGCAGAGTGGTCGCAGAGTGACCGCAGAGTGACCGCAGTGGCGCACGTCCGATGTTGACCGTGCCCCGCTTCCCCATCGAGAGCCTCGTCCTGCAGTTCGCGCGGGCCGTCGGCGATCCGAACCCCATCTACCGCGATCCTGCGTACGCCACCGACTCGTCCGTCGGCGCGATCCTGGCACCGCCCACGTTCATGATGGCGAGCGACCACTTCGACCCGACCTACGCACGTCGTCCGCAGCCCGGTGAGCGATGGTTCGGCTCGGGTCGCGAACCGTCGGGCACCGCGTCGACCTCGACCGCCGCCACCACGCAGCAAACGGGCTTTCACGCCGAGCAGATCTTCGTGTTCCACCGCCATCCGGTGGTGGGCGATGTGCTCTCGGGCCGCACGCACGCGGGAAGCGTGTGGCACAAGGACGGTCGGCGGGGCGGCCGCCTCCGCTTCCGCGAGACCATCACGGAGTACATCGACCCCGCCGGTGCACCGGTGGTCACCGCCACCTTCGTCGGCGTCACCACCGAGAAGCTCGTCGACGGCGCACCGACCGATCGCGCGGACCCCGCACCGTCCGACCGGCGCGCCGCGTGCGCGGACACGCTCGAACGCCTCGGTCGGTTCGCGGTCGGGTCGCAGACCTCGCAGGTGGTGGTCGATGACCTCACCCGCACGCAGATCGCGATGTACGCCGGCGCGTCCGGCGACTTCCACCCACTGCATCACGATGCGACCTTCGCCGAGTGGATGGGCTACCCCGGCATCTTCGCCCACGGCATGTTGACCATGGGGCTCACGTCGCGAGTCGTCACCGATCTGGTGGGCGACGCGACGCTGACCCGGTGGGCCGCCCAGTTCCGGGGCACGGTGTGGCCGGGCGACACGCTCACCGCTATGGCCACCGTCGCGGCGCTGCGAGGAGGCGACCCAGGTGAGGTCGACCTCGTGGTGCGCACGGTGAACCAGCACGGCGCCGAGGTGCTGCGAGGGACGGCAACCGCGACCGTGCCCACAGAGCAGGGCTTGCCAACAGCCTGTTTCTATTTATAATACCTCGAACCGCAATAGGGGGTCCCGTGAAGTTCTCGTTGATCTACGAAGCCCAGACCGCCGACGCATCTCGCGAAGGCGACCGCAAGGTCCTGCACGACATGCTCGAGCAGTGCCTCCTCGCCGAGCAGCTCGGCTTCGACACCATCTGGTGCGTCGAGCACACCGCGCTCACCAACTACGCGCACATGAGTGCGCCCGAGACCTTCCTCGCGTTCCTCGCCGGCCGCACCACGCGCATCGGCATCGGCCACGGCGTGGTGTGCCTGCCGCCCGCCATGAACCATCCGGTGAAGGTGGCCGAGCGCATCGCGATGCTCGACATCTTGTCCGAGGGGCGCGTGCACTTCGGCATGGGCAAGGGCGGCACCCAGCAGGAGTCCGGCACCTTCGGCTACGACCTCACCGAGCTGCGGCCCATGATCGACGAGATGATGTATCTCATCCCGAAGATATTCGTGCAGGACGAGATCGAGCACCACGGCCGTTTCGTGCAGATCCCGAAGCGACCCATCCACCCGAAGCCGTGGCAGGACCCACACCCGCCGTTGTACATGGCGTGCACGCACGCCGAGTCGGTCGAGGTCGCCGGGTCGCGAGGCATCGGTTCGTTGGTGCTCGGCTTCGGCGGCCCCGAAGAGGTCGCGCAGAAGAACGAGCGCTACCGCAAGGCGTTCGCGAACCGCGACGTGGCCGACCAGGTCGGCTTCCGGCCCACCGAGCACCTCGCCGCGCTCTGCCCCGCGATCGTGCTCGACGACGGCGACGAGGCGCGCCGCATCGGCATCCGCGGCCAGCGCTACTTCATGGAATCGTTGAACTACTGGGCGCGCGGCGCGAACACCGAACGCCCCGACCCGAGCAAGTGGATCGACGACGACCTGCTGGCCACCGACAAGGCCGGCAACACCGTCATCAAGACCATGTGGGCCTCGGAGGAGATCACCATGGATCTCTCCGACCCCGGCACGCAGCTGCTGAACCCGAACCACGCGTACGGCACGGTCGACGACGCCATCGGCTACGTCGAACGACTCGTCGAGGCCGGCGTCGACGAGGTGCTGTTCATCTGCCAGATGGGCACGGTGCCCCAGGACGCGCAGCTCGCGACCATCCGCAACATCGGCGACCACGTCATCCCGCACTTCCGCGCCAAGGGTCTCTGACCCACCGCGCCCCGCGAACGCAGGGCGTGACATGCTCAGGGGCATGGCCAATTCCTCCATGCAGATCGGGTTGTTCTCCGGCGCTGACTGCACCACGCCGACCGCCCTCGTCGCACGCGGCGTCGAAGCCGAGGCCCTCGGCTACGCGTCGCTGTGGGTGCCGCAGACGCCTTTCTTCGACGCGCTGACCGCGCTCGCCGCGGTGGCGCTGCGCACCTCCACCATCGAGCTCGGCACCGGCGTGGTGCCCATCCAGACCCGCCATCCGGCGACCATGGCGCAACAGGCGCTCAGCATCGCCGAACTGGCGGGCGACCGCGTGTGCCTGGCCATCGGCGCCACCCACGCACCGGTGTCCGAAGGTTGGTGGGGCGTGCCGTACAAGGGCATCGTCGACGTGGTCGCCGAGTACGTCGAGATCGTGCGTGCGTTGCTCGTCGACCGCACCGTCGATCACGTCGGCCCGAACTACACCGCCCGCCTCACCTACCCGCCTGGCGGCGCCACACCGTCGCTGGTGCTCGCCGCGCTCGGCCCCAAGATGCTCGACATCGCCGGCGCGTCGTGCGCGGGCACGTTCACGTGGATGACCGGCCCACACACCTTGGCCACCCGCACCATCGAGCCGCTGCACGCCGCTGCCTCGCGAGCCGGTCGTGACGCGCCCCGCGTCATCGCCGGACTGCCCATCTGCCTCACTGCCGACATCGATGCGGCCCGGGCCTTCATCGAGCCCCGCATGGCGTTCAGCGCCAACCTGCCCTCGTACAAGCGAGCCCTCGAGTGGGAAGGCGGGGCTTCCCCGGTCGACATCGCGCTCATCGGCGACGAATCCGAGTTGCGTCGCCGCATCGACGCGCTCGAGGCCGGCGGCGTGACCGACTTCTGCGCCAACATCGTCGGCCCTGACGAAGGCCGCGAAGCCACCGTTGCATTCCTCGGCGAGCTCGCCCGTGAACGCAGCGCCCGATGATCCGCCACTGCGTCACGCTGACCTTCTCGCCCGACGCCACCGACGAACAGCTCGCCGCCGTGGAAGTCGGGCTCGCCACGCTGCCGGGGGCGCTCGACGCGATCCGGGCCTACTCCTTCGGCCGCGACCTCGGGCTCGGCGAAGGCAACGCCAGCTTCGTGGTGGTCGGCGACTTCGACTCGATCGAGGGCTACGAGACCTACCGCGACCACCCGGTGCACCAGGCGCTCGTCGCCTCGACCATCCGCCCGATCCTCGCCGGCCGCAGCGCAGTGCAGTACGAGTACTGACCGCTCCCCGATCACGTCGCACCGCCCGATCCGCCTGAGCCGCGGTCAGTTCTCGTGAAAGAGCGTGCCCGGTGGTGCATGCGCAGTTGACGCGCGCTCGTCGGGTTTGCGGCGCGGTCGGGTGGGGATGGGTGTGCCGTGGCGGGTTCTGACGGTGAGGTGCCCGTCGGGGCCTCGACTGTATGTCCAACCTTCGGCGTGACTGCGGGTGTGATCGGCGTTGCACATGGGCGCCAAGTTCTCGAGATCGGTTCGGCCGCCGTACTTGTCGGGGATGAGGTGGTGGCACTCGATGAGCTCGGCCGGGCAGCCGCAGCCGTCGATGATGCAGCCGCCGTACTCGGTCAAGAGCGCGAGCCGCTGTGGGTCGCTGGCGGTGCGGCGCCGGCGGCCGAAGTCGAGGATCTGGCTTTGCCCGCCCATGAACGCGGGCACGATGTCGGCATCGCACGCCAACCGGCGTAGCTCCGATGCGGGGACGGGGTGCCCGTCGAGCGTGTACCCGAGACCCGCCTTTGCAAGATCACCACGGAGTGATTCTTCGCTGCAGATCACCACGAGCGTCGGCCGGTTCGACTTCGAACCCTCGTCGTCGCGGCCGCCGCCGGCTGAGCGTTCGGCCATGAGCACCAACGCATCGGCGAGGCGTTGCGTCATCGTGGTCCCGTCATCCGCGCTGTCGTGGAACAGTTCGTCGGCGAGCTGGCGCAACGTGGTCTCGACCTTGGTGGCGTCGAGCACCGACAACGCAGCGAACATCGTGCCAAGGTCTTCGCTGTCGCGACCGAACGACACCCGCCGCCGCCTGCGCTGGGTGGCCGCGCGGTCGATGCCGGCTTCGCGGTCACGATCGGCGTCCCAGGTGATCAACCACCTCACGAAGTCCTCGGCGGTGCGCATCTTCGCGACGCACAACAACGCCGACTCGTGAACCGGCACCTGCAAACGATTCCGGACCCGGCCCAACGCCGCGACGTGATCGAGCGAGATCAACCCCAACTCGAGCGCGAACCCGAACGACGGCGCCAACGCCACCGCACGCGCCGCGTCCGCATCAAGACGCTGCTCCTTGCGCGACCCACCCGGCTTCGGCGGCGCAGCGGGATCAGGCTTCGCATCCGGATCGGGCCGTGCGCCCGGCTTCGCCTTCGCGGCCTCGATCAACTTCGCCCGATGGGCACCGGCGCGCACGCCCATGCCCTGCATCCACAACTTGCACTGTGAGACCTTCGCGATCATCGCGTCGACCTCAGGCAACGACGTCTCGCCGACATCCAGGGCCGAATATTCAGCCAACGAGAACGCGAACGACTCACGATCAGACACACCACCCGCAGCAGTTTGATCGTCATCGAGGAGCGTCGACATGTCATCAGACTAGTCGAACACGGGTACGGATTCCAGCAGGTTCAGCCTTATTTCCTCTGACCCTGACGCAGAATCGAGGCGGGCGCATTCGTCTCGCGACGCTCCACCCGACGAGCCCCAGGATCAAGACCTCGGCGGCCGCGACGGTCACCGTTCCGCCCGCACTTGCGAGCTCGACGACCTGGCAACGATCTGACCGCAGTGCTTGTAGGCGCGAAAACCACCGCACAGGGGGATAGCGCGCCGACAAGCGAACCAAACCAAACCACCCGAGTCCCGACACAGATGGAGCGCCTTACAAAGGCATTTCCAGCACCCTGCAGGCGCTCAGCGGATCATCGGTGGCGGTGTCTCCGAGCGGGACCAGTCGGTGACCACCTTGCGGTCGCTGATGCGCCAGGCGCCGTCGCGGCACTCGAAGCGGTCGAGGTATCGCAAGTGCGCCGTGCTGAGCCGATCGGGTGAATCATCTGCGCTCGCGAACACGCTCACGTTGAGGCAGTAGGTCTCGCTCGATGCTTCCGTAGCCGACTCGACGTCGACGAGGATGTTCGTGAACTGGTGCGTCGACACGGCCACGGCCGGGAGCACCTCGCGCAGCCACGCCACGTAGTCGACGGCGTTGCCCCGAAACGTCGCGTGCTCGTCGACGGCGTCCGGCCAATAGCAACCAGCCACGGCATCGTAATCGCGGCGATCGACCGCATGCGCGTAACGCAACAGCAGCCGGGTGATCTCGCGCTCGATGAACGGTTCGTCGTAGTCGCTCACAGGACGCTCCCGCCCGACACGTTGATGGAGGTACCGGTGACGTTGTCGGCTTGGCACAGGTAGACCACCGCTCCCCCGATGTCGGCCGGGGTCTGGATGCGACCCAAAGGCATGCGGGCCACGGTTGCCGCCGTCAGCGCCGCATGATGCGCCTCGACCGGCACGCCGAGGCTGCTCAGGTGGCTCCCGGAGATGTCGGTGAGCACGGTTCCCGGCAGCACGCAGTTGGCGCGGATGCCGAGCGGACCGAGCTCGAGCGCGAGCGACTGCATGAAGCCGATGACTGCGAACTTGCTCGCGCTGTAGTGCGCGAGGTTCAGACCACCTCGCAGACCGGCCACCGACGCCGTGGCCACGATGCTGCCGCCGCCCTGCTTGACGAGCGCGGGCGTCGCCGAGCGGCAGGTGAGGAACACGCCGGTGGTGTTGATGTCGAGTGTGCGCTGCCATTCGCCGACCGTGAGCTCGGCAAAGCGCTTCAGCACGCACACGCCGGCGTTGGCGGACACGATGTCGAGCCGCCCGTACGTGGCCACCGCTGCGGCGACGAGTGCGTCGGTGTCGGCCTCGCGGCGGACGTCGCACCGCACGAGCGATGCACGACCGCCGAGCGCCTCGACATCGCGCTTGGTGGTCTCGGCCTCGGCTCGCACGCCCGCGTCGTCGAGCAGGTCGCCGATGACGACGTGAACCCCCGCGTTCGCGAGTGCCATCACGATGCCGCGGCCGATGCCGCGGGCCCCGCCGGTGACGATCGCGACCTGACCTTGCAGATCGCTCATCGGGCGAACACGGGGAAGTTGCGTGCGTGACGGAACCAGCGCACGAGGTGGCGGTCGGCGCTGACGAACGCCCCTTCGCGAAAGTCCATGCCGGTGAACGCCCTGATGTCATCTACGAGCAACGTGTCGGCCACCGTCTCCTGGAAGCCCAATCGCGCCTCGATGGACTCGGCGTCGCCCTCGCGAGGCGTGGCCGCGAGGTAGTAGCTCTGCGCACCCGCGAAGCACGGCGTGCTGGTGAACAACCCCATGCTGTCGACCGCGCCGGTGGTGACGTACGAGACGGTGTTGGTGCCGCTGACCCGGATGCGCTGCGCGAACGAACCGATGTCGTCGGACTCGAACGGCACGTCGTACTCCACCGTGCCGTCGTCGTTCCACGTGATCGGGTCAGGGTCGTCGAAGCGCAACCGGTGCACGTAGCGCAGGTGCTGGAAGTCGAAGGAGTTGCCGAGGATCACCCACGGCTCCACCGGAAACACGTCGGTACGGCGGGCCCGCACCGCCAGACCGGTGTCCTCATAGCCGCGGATGCCCGGCGGCTCACCCTCGGGTTCGTCGCCGTTGAACGCCCAGACGATCCCCCACCGCTCGACCGCGGGAAGGCTCGGCACGTGCGCGGCCGGGGGAACGCGCTCACCGGAGGGCACGCTCGTGCACCGCCCGTCGGGCCCGAAGCAGAAGTGATGGAACGTGCACCGGATCGTGTCGCCGACCACGTCGCCGAGACCGAGGTCGGCACCCATGTGCGGACAACGGGCACCGAGCACGACCGGCGCGCCCCGGCTGTCGCGGTACACGACGAGGCGGTCGTCGAACAGCTGCGCACGATGTACCGCACCGCCGTCGATCTCCGATGACAACGCAACTGCGAACCACGTGCGATGGCGCAGCCATCCCGCTGTGTCGACCATGTGCCCCCCTGGCGATGAGCCCCTGAGCGTGCGTCCCGGGACACGACGAGCCTACCGAGCGGACCGACGACCCTCGGCCGGGTAACATGCCGGGAGCCACCGGGGGGTGGCCCGACTCCGGGGGGATCCATGACCGCCACTGTCAAAGCACCGGGCACGACGGCCAGGTTCGACCACGTCGACTGGAACCCGCCGGGGCTGCCCGACGACCCGTTCGAGATCATGGCGCGCCTCATCGACCCTGAACAGCGTGGCGAGCTGTACCCGCTGTACCACCAGCTCCGTCGGGTCGCTCCCGTGCACCAGAACCCACCCGAGCTGTTCCACGGCGCGTGGACCTTCACGCGCTTCGCCGAGACCGACGAGATCTTCCGCAACGCTCGCGTCGTCAACGATCCTGCGGTGGTCGAGGAGGCCTTCAAGAAGGGCGACGGCACGTTCACCGATGTCATGCGCAACGTCATGGTGTGGCAGCAGCCCGAGCCGCACCAGCGCGTACGGAACCTCGTCAAGGCCGCGTTCACGCCGCGTGCCATGGCCCATTGGCGTCCGATCGCCGAGCGCGTCGCGAACGAGCTGTGCGACCGGTTCGAGGCCGACGGTCACGCCGAGATCGTCGACCAGTTCAACTACGAGCTGCCGTTCAACGTCATCGCGCACGTGCTGGGCATCCCCGAGGAGGACTTCGCCACGATCAAGGCGTTGTCGTGGGACTTCGCCCGCATGGGCGAGAAGTTCGTCACCGAGGAGGTGGCCACCCGCGGCGACCTCGCGGCACGCGGTCTCGTCGACTACTTCACCGAGCTCGTCGAGAAGCGCAAGTCCGCCCTCGGCGACGACCTGCTCTCGTCGCTCATCCAGGCCGAAGCCGAAGGCGAGAAGCTCACCCACACCGAGCTCATCGCCAACGCGATCCTGCTGCTTCAGGCTGGCCACGAGACGACCCAGGACCTGTTGGGCAACGCCGAGGTCGCGTTGTTCCGTCATCCCGATCAGCTGAAGCTGCTGCGCGACAACCCCGAGCTCACGAAGAACGCGGTCGAGGAGTTCCTGCGCTACGACGCGTCGGTGCAGATCAACCATCGCGTCGCACTCGACGGCATCGCGGTCGGCGGCGTCGACATCCCGGCGCACGAGATGGTCTACATCTTCCTCGGTGCCGTGAACCGTGACCCGGCGCGCTACCCCGACCCCGACCGGCTCGACATCACCCGCGACCTCACGAACCACCTCGCGTTCTCGTTCGGCGCGTACTACTGCTTGGGTGCGTCGCTCGCCCGCACCGAGGTCTCGGTGGGCATCCGCACCCTGCTCGACCGCTTCCCTGGCCTTCGCCCGGCGAAGGACACCTTCGAGTGGCGCAACACCCTGCAACTCCGCGGCCCGCAGACCCTCGAGGTCACCTGGTAGGTCACACCGCGCAACGGACCTGACCGTCGGCTGCAGTCGGCGGTCAGGCGTCGTAGCCGAGGAACCCGCGCGCGAAGCTGCGCATGCCTGCGGCGCTCCAGTTGTCGTGGTCCTCGCCATAGGCGGTGACGTCGCCGAAGGTCCACTCGGTGAGGCAGTTGATCGTGAACAGGTTGGGGTTGATCGGGAAGGCGAGCTGGTTGCGGCAGACACCGTCGGCGACCAGCTCGCGTCCGAGCTGGTCGACCCCCGTGATGCGCACCCGTCGCTGGTAACCCGTGCGGGGATCGCGTTCGACGACCTCGCGCGTGGCCGACGCCAGCTTCGACCATTCGCCGTCGCGGATCAGGTAGCCGTGGATGCTGTTGCACCCGGCCCCGAAGTCCATGGTGATCGTGTGGAAGGCGTCGTCGGCCGAAGCGGTGGCGTAGCTGTAGCCGCCGTGTGGGGCGCTCGACGACGACAGCCCGACGCCGAACTGTGAGCGTGGCCCCC
>JBKJKR010000255.1:0-3620 GCA_046597135.1 Acidimicrobiales bacterium
CTGCGGTTCTTCGCGTTCGATCCAGTGGTGGCCCCGGTGCTCGGACGGGCCCATCTCGACGGTGCCATGACCTCAATCATGGGCGACAACATCGCGGTCATTGTGAACAATGCCGGCGGCAACAAACTCGACGCGTTCCTCAAGCGGACCACCAGCTACGACGTGCAATGGAACGCGGGCGACGGCACCGTCACCAGCACCCTCACCGTGCAGCTCGCCAACACCGCGCCGTCGACCGGCCTGCCCGACTACATCATCGGCAACTCGCTCAGCCCGGCCGAGACCGCCAACGTCCCGCCGCCGGGGACCAACCGCATGTGGCTGTCGATCTACTCGCCGTTTCGCAGCACCGGCGCGACCATCGACGGCACCCCGGTGGTGCCCCAACTCGAGCGCGAGCTCGACCGGTACGTCAACAGCACCGACCTCGACATCGGTCCAGGTCAGAGCCGTACGGTGGTGATCTCGTTCGCCGGCCGACTCACGCCGGCCAACGCCTACCGTCTCGACTTCACCCACCAACCCCAGGTCCTGGCCGAGGCTCTGCGGGTGCGCGTGACCGACACCAGCGGCCACCTCCTCGTGGCCAACACCAACCAGGCCGGCACCGCGCCGGTGGAAGTCGACAACCCCGATTTCAAACAGAACCTCACGCTGACCATCAAGGCGGGCTGAAATCACCTGACAAGATCACCTAGTGAGAACCCGTCGCGGTGATCCCATTGGCATCAAAGGCCGGTCGTCGGCGGCAACAACGCCGCGGTGGCCGACACGCCCGGGTGGCGCTCGTGGTGGTCGCGGCAGGCGGCCTGTTGATGTTCGCCACCCTGCACCGCACACGCCGCAGCTGACGGAGCCGCCACAGGCCCGGCCGAACTATGTTGCGACCCATGCCGAGCAACGAGTTCCTCGCCTTCCAAGAGCGCATGGCCGCCAACCCCGTGCCGCCACCACCGGCGTCGCTGCAGGAGCTGCGCGACCGCATCGACGCAGCCATGAGCCAGATCCCGCTGGCCCCCGGCACCCGCGCCGACCTCGTCGACGCCGACGGTGTCTCGGCCATCCTCTGCACCCGCGAGGACGGCGAGGACGACCCGTGGTTCATCTATTTCCACGGCGGCGGCTACCGCTTGGCCAGCGCGCTCGCCTACCGCGCGTTCGGCACGCACCTCGCCGCGGCGTGCGCCGCGCAGGTGTTGGTCGTCGACTACTCGCTCGCGCCGGAGCATCCGTTCCCCGCGGCCATCAACGACGCCGTCACCGCGTACCAATGGGTGCTCGAGCGTGCGGTGCCCGCGTCACGCATCGTGATCGGTGGCGACTCCGCCGGTGGCGGCCTCACCGCGGCCATGTTGCTCGCGTGCCGCGATCGCAAGGTTCCGTTGCCGGCGGGCGGCGTGTGCCTGTCGCCGTGGGTCGACCTCGTCAACAACGCCGAGAGCTACGCGAAGAACGGCCCCACCGACAAGATGTTCTCGCTCACCTCGGCCACCGACGCGACTGCGCTCTACCTCGGCGACCACGACCCGCGCGACCCGCTCGCATCACCGGTCTACGGCAACTGGGGCGGCATGCCGCCGTTGCTCATCCACGTCGGCTCGATCGAGGTGCTGCTCGACGACGCGGCCGGCCTCGCCCACCGGGCCCGCGCCGCGGGTGTGCGGGTGACACACGAGGTCTACCCCGACATGCCCCATGTGTGGCAGACCAACTACCCGGCGTTCCCCGAAGCGGTCGACTCTGTCGACAAGGTCGCCGCATTCATCGCCGACGTCACCCGCTGACCGACGTTTCGGCGTCGATCGCGTCCGATCGGGACATCCGCCCGCCGCTGACCGGCAAAATGGCGTAGTATCGAGGTAGTTCCGGTACGCCAAGTCCCCGCTCTCCCGAACCTCAGGTCTACGAGGAGAGCGCAGCATGTCGTCAAGGCACTGGCACACCGACACACCAGACGTCCTCGCCATCTTCGGTGAGGTGGACATCTCGGCCGGACGCAAGCTCCGGCGTGCGCTTGCCACCCACCCCGACATCCGCCACATCGATTGCGCCGGCGTCACGTTCGTCGACAGCTCCGGCTTCGACGCCGTCGTCGACACCGCAACGGCCCGGTCGATCCGGCTCGTGAACCCGTCGACCGTCTTCACCCGCATGCTCGATCTCTACGACCGATTCGAGCTGTGGCCAGACGATCGCCCCACGGCGGTCTCCGCTGCATGAGCGACCACGACCATAGGTCGGTCTGTTGAACCGCGTCGATGCCGTTCTCGGTCCGCTTCACGACGTCGACGAAACCTTGTGGTTCGATCAATTGTGCGAGGGGATCGTCCGCGAGTTCGCGGTCACCGGTGCCGGGCTCACCTTCATCGTCAACGACCGGCCGCACGGCTCGCTCGGTGTCTCCGATGAGCGCAGCCGGCTGGTGGAAGAACTGCAGTTCACGTACGGCGAAGGCCCGTGCGTCGACGCGAACCGCACCCGCCAACCGGTGTCGGAGCCCCGCTTGGCGCACGCTTCGTCGCGCTGGCCCGCCTTTGGTCCCGAGGCGTTGAAGGCCGGCGTCGAGGCGGTGTTCGCGATCCCGTTGCATCTCGGGGACGAGAGCTACGGCGCCCTCGACCTGTATCGGGACACCCCCGGCCCCCTGGCCGATGGCGAGCTCGCCGATGCCCGCACCATCGCCGATGGGGCGGTCGTCATGATGCTGTCGCTGCAGGGCGCCACGGCGCCGGGCCAGTTGATCCCCGCTCTCGAAGAAATGGCCGAATACCGGGCCGAGGTCCACCAAGCCGCCGGGATGATCTCCGTGCAACTCGGCGTGAGCATCGAAGAGGCACTGGTCGCGTTGCGCGCCCGCGCCTACCAAGCCGACGTCGCGATCGGCGACCTGGCCGCTGACGTCGTCGCGAGACGCCTGCGGTTGGACGAACCTGACGAACCAACTCGCTGATCAGCCCCCATTTGAGGCTGCGAAGGTCCATGATGATCAATACACGAAAGGCGGGCGAGGGAACTCGACCCGTCGGAGGTGAATGAGATGGCAAAACAAAGTTTAATCGGACGGACCTTCGTCGAATTGGCCGACACACTGGTCGCCAGCTACGACGTCCTCGATTTTCTTCACCTCCTCACCGATCGCTGCGTCGATGTTCTCGGCGTCACCGAGGCCGGTGTCATGCTGGCCGACCCGGTGGGCGGGCTGCGGGTCATGGCGTCCTCCAGCGAGCGGATGCGCGCCATGGAGCTGTTCGAGGTGCAGAACCAGGACGGCCCATGCCTCGACGCGTGGACGGCCAAGGCGGCCGTGTCCGAAGGTTACCTGGCCGGTGCCGGCCAGACCCGGTGGAGCTCATTCGCCCCGATCGCCGTCCATGCCGGGTTCGGTTCGGTCTACGCACTACCGATGCGGTTGCGCGACAACTGCATCGGTGCGCTCAACCTGTTCGCCGAACGACCCAACGGTCTCAGCCACGACGACGCACTGCTCGGCCAGGCGCTCGCGGACGTGGCCAGCATCGGCATCCTCCAAGAGCGCCTCACCCGCGAACAGAACGTCGTGACCGAACAGCTCCAGACCGCGCTCACCAGCCGCATCGTGATCGAGCAGGCCAAGGGCAGCA